>NZ_JAKUFX010000021.1:0-61510 GCF_022663635.1 Bacillus cereus group sp. BfR-BA-01356
TATTTTACATAAAATACTGGTCTAGTTTCGTGATGTCTTTTTTAAGCAATTTGTCCTTTGATAACTTCAAAAGATATTATTTTTCAGTTGACATACTACCGCAGGTCTTATCGCTATTATTGTAAGTTCAATCTTCTTACATGAAGCCATTACAATGAGCTTATTTATTGGCCTATTATTTATTGTTGTGAGCATTTGTTTTGTAAATATAAAGCCGAAAACACTTGCTGTAAGGCAGCAGGTTGAAGTGAAATAAATATGAGAAAGAGCCTACTATTTGTAGGCTCTTTTTTATATCTTATTTTTACGACGCACTACAAAAACACACGCACCTACCGAAGATACAATTGCCAAAATAGATAAAACAATTGCTATCAACTGCATATTACTAGTACCTTCATTCTTTTCTACATTAGATACTTCACCATGTTCTCCTGTTAATGACGTACCTTTTGCAATTGTAGTAAGTGAATGCGGTTTTTCAGCTTTCTCATCGCCTGTCCATTCAACAATTTCTCCGTCTTTATATTGTTGATATGCATCCCAAGCTATTTTTTGTTCTTTATCCGGATTTTTAGCGACGAAAGTAAATCGCTGGAACTGACCGGGTAAAATCCCTTCTCCTATTGCTTCCCATACTACAGTTTTCACTTTTCCGGCATTATCTTTCTGCTCTTCCATTTTCCACCCTGGCACTGGTTCATACTGTTGGAATTCCACACCAGACGGTATTTTCAGTGTAACTTTTGTTGTTGCTATATTCTTTTCAACTGGTACTTTTATCGTGTAAGTCTCCCAAGAACCGATGTCAGAAGTTGCTGGCTTCACAGTAACGTGCGCACTAACAGGTAACGAAAACATTCCCATTGTAATTGCTGTTGCGATCATTGTTGTTCCTAATTTTTTTATACGTTCCATTTTCAATTAGCTCCTTTTTATCTATACCTACTCTTTATCCCGCTATTCGCCGGGTAGCCCAATTGATGAGGGCTGCTTAAAGTTTTACTTTATCTGCCACCTACAATAAATTTATAATCCGTATCGAAGCTATCAAGCGATTTCGTTAATCCATGTACTTGTATATTCCAGTTTCCTGTCATGTTAATATACATACCTTCTGCTTCATATTCTCCCGGTGAAACTGCCGAAACTTTAAATGATCCTTTTCCCATATTCATATCTAACGATTGAGTCGTTAATATAATTTGTTCCATATCAGTAACGAGTTGTCCGTTCTCATCCTTTAAAGTAATATGGAATATATTTTGTCCTACTCTATTAGGACTTACATTTAGCGTCATTTCATATCCATTATCTAATTGTTTACTCTCTGTAAAAGGTCCAGTAGGAGGCATCGGTGGTGTTTGTACGTTTGTCATAAAAGCTACGATGACGAAAATGATAATTCCAATGATAAACTCTACTTTCACCGTAGCACCTAATCCTTGCTCCGCTCTCATTTTCCCTTTCACATAATGAATAATTCCCAATATCCCCATGAAAACGAATAAAAGTATCTTTGCTAGTAAAGCTAATCCATACTTCGTATCAAATAACGAGTGGATTGTTGGAATAAAAAATGTACTGTTAAAAAGACCTGTTATTAAAATCACAATGACAGCGCATGTTGCCCACGGTGAAAAACGCTTAATCATATCCCAATACATATTCCATTTGTTATCCTCTTTACGTAACAGAAGAATAATAGACGATAAACCACCAATCCATAATGAAGCTGCGAATAAATGTAAAAAATCCATAACAACAGCAATATCTTTAAACTTTAAACCATATGCGTGACTATTAAATGCTTTCATAACAAGTATTCCAATAAACAGCACTATTGGAATACTCCATACTTTAAACGACGAAAACTTCTCATGCTTCACCGCAAAATACGTAACAATTATAAGCGTACTAATGAGAACCATTTGAGTGATCCATATATAACCAAAAACAGAAAGCTGTAATGTTTCTTTTAATAGTAAAGGGTTGAATGCTTCTAGCCACGAAACATCGGCATTTATTTTCGCTTGCAATGGTAGGTTGAATAACAAGCTAATAAATATCCCAAATAAGGAGATCCATATTATGTTCTTACTCCTTGATCGAACCGAGGTTGCATTCCCTTTATACATAATAAGATTAAAGAAGAGAACTCCTAAAAATAGCGAGAAACTCGTATATAGAATCCCACGTTCCATAATCATATCGATTTGCGGGACATACCCCATCTCTTCCACTTGTATATCGTCTGTTTCCGCTTCCGCTAATCCAATCCGAAACGGGATAACTCCTTGAATTGGATGTCCATCAGCTGAAATCACTTTCCACTGAATGGAGTAAAGACCATTTTTGAGGTTTTCTTTTAATCCAGCTTCTAATAGCTTTTTATTTTTTTTATCAATATGAGCATCTTTTAAATCGACTCTTTTACCTGATGTATCTCTCACGTACAATGTATTAAAACGTGAAACTTGTATGTCCTCATCGAATTCGATTTTTACAACAGATGGTGCTTTCTTCAATGTTTCATTTTCAGTAGGGTTTGATTTCACAACGTACGCATGAGCAGATGCACTTTTCGGTATCAATATGATAAGCACACATGCAAGTAATAACCATGTCCCTAATCTTCTCATTACTTTCATACTCATTTCACTTCTTTCTTCCTCATCGCTCTATTTTCATTACTTTAACTTCCGAAGTTTGATTCTCCGGCGAAATATTAACCTGATTAAATATAAACTTCTAGAAAGTATAACTCTTTATTTCTCTTCCACCTCTAAACTTCTAATATAATAGTAACTATCATGATAGATACAACTTACATTTTTAAAGTCGATTGTTATTATATCATAAAATATATTTATGTAAGTTATCAAAGAAGAAAAGTTATCGTGAATCATTTGTGAAGAAAATGTGAAATACATAAATAAAAAGGTATTACGTTATTACGTAACACCTTTAAAAAAATATCCCTCTTCTATTTCTCTTCCGGATAATCACAATACTCGATAATCGTTCCTTCAGTATCCGCTGGGTTAAGATAAATTAACCTTCTACCGTGCTTATTAATGCGTAGTGTATGCTCTAATGTCCGAATACCTTGTTCTTTTAACTCTTCTAGAGCCACATCTAAATCATCGACACGATACGCAACGTGATGAACACCTTTACCTTTTTGTTTAATAAAACGGGCAATTGGAGATGTCGTATTATTCGTCGGTGCAAGTAATTCAATTCTATCTCCATCCACTTCAAGAATGGCTACTTCGCTTTCCACACCAGGAGCTTCACTTACGTAACGATCTATTAAAGTTCCTAGTAACACATTTTCATAAAAACGTATCGTACTATCTATATCACGAACTGCGATTCCGATATGATCAATTGTTTTTTTCATTTTATTTCCCCTACTACTTTATTTTTTCTCATTATTAATAGTAACAAAAAAAGCTATAGAAACAAGTTCTATAACTTTTTTTATTTAACCTATTTTCTTATCCGCTCTAGTTGCTGGTTGAACTTGGTTTTTCACTTTTAAAATGCTAAGTCCATATCCGATAAATCCACCGATAATCGCTGGGAAGATCCAGCCTAATCCTACTTCCTGCATCGGAAGGAATTTAGTGAACACTTGGCTTACTACTTCAATGTTAACTCCAGCTGCACTTAATCCATCGAATAAGCTGATGATAAATGTTACGATTAAGCTCACTTGATAAACTTCAGCTCTTCCTTTGAATAATGAATGGAAGAATGTTAAGAAAATCAATACGATTGCTAGTGGATAAATTGCTGTTAATACTGGAACAGAAACTGCGATTAACTGTGTTAATCCTACATTTGCAACAATTGCACTAAATACACATAGCGTGATTGCAATTGCTTTGTAAGGAACATTTGGGAATAACTTATGGAAGAATGAAGAACATGCTGATACAAGTCCCACACTAGTTGTTAAACAAGCTACTGTAATCATTAATCCTAATAATACTCCGCCATATGATCCGAAATAGTAGTTAGAAACTTTCGCTAATACTTCTCCGCCGTTCTCTAAATGTCCAAGCTTTGCAACACTTGAAGCACCCATATAAGAAAGTGCTGTATAGATAATTGCTAAAATAGATGCTGCAATAATTGTCGCTTTTGCACAAACGACCATAATTTGTGTTTTCGTTTTCGCACCTTTTTCTTTAATAGCATTGATGATGATAATCCCGAATACGAATGATGCGAGCGTATCCATCGTTAAGTATCCTTCTTGGAATCCTTTAAAGAATGCATGTGATGTATAAGCTTCCACTGGTGCTTGCATATCTCCAATCGGATGTATAAAAGCAACGATTACTAAAATACCGATGAAAGTCAACTTAATTGGCGTTAAAATTTTTCCAACAATATCGACAATTTTCGCGGGATTTAGCGAAAAAAAACAAGTGATGCTAAAGAATATAATTGTGAAAAGAATTAAAGGTGTAGAACCTACTCCCTCTGGCATAAACGGCTTAAGACCAATTTCATAAGAAACATTTCCTGTTCTCGGTATTGCAAATAACGGACCAATCGCTAAGTATAAAACTGTTGTAAACACAATCCCAAACACTGGGTGAGCACGACTAGCTAACGACTGCAAATCATCTTTACCTGAAAAACCAAATGCTAGCACACCTAGTAATGGTAATCCAACACCAGTTACTAAAAATCCAGCGTTAGCAATCCATACATTCTCTCCTGCTGATTGACCAAGCATCGCTGGGAAAATTAAATTTCCCGCTCCAAAAAATAGTGCAAATAACATTAATCCAATAACTACTATGAACGAAAACGGTACTTTATTCGCCATAATATAACCCCCATTCAAGTTTCCTTATCTCATTTTCCAATTTTAACTAATTGATTTTTCTGAATATTTAATTTAATTATCAACTATTCTTGAACTCATTATAGTTTGCTATATAATATTTTGCAATACTATTTTCGAACTTTTCTTTTATTTTATAAATATACATTTTTTAACATGAAAAATAGACTAAAAAACCAACATGGTCATCCATGTTGGTTTTTCCATTTACTATCATGAATTAAAATTTTGCTGCTACTTTTTTAACGTTTTCTAGACCTTCTTCAACAATTTGTTGTGAACGATCTGGATATTGATTGTGTCCTTCAATTACAACTGTCTCTGGATTTGTAATTCCCCAGAATCCAAGTACCGTTGTTACGTAATTAACTGCCATTTCCATAGGAGCCATTTGCTCTGAAGAGTAATCTGAACCACGAGCACCTAACACAACTACTTTTTTACCACCAACTAAACCTTCTGGGCCATTTGCTGTATATTTAAACGTTTTTCCAGCTTGAGATAAGTATGAAATATATGTGATTAATGGCGCTGGTACTGTAAAGTTCCATAATGGGAATGCAAATACAACCTTATCAGCTTCTAAAAACTGATTTAAATATTGATCTACTGTAGCAACTGCCTTCTCTTCTTCAGCAGTTAACTCCATGCCTTGGCTACGTTTATATCCACCTGAAATCGCGATATTTCCGTAATAAGGAAGATCTAATGCAAATAAATCTAATTCCGTAATTTCTGTATTTGGATTTGCTTCTTTATAAGTACTTACAAATGTTTCATACATTTTTGAACTAACTGCTTGCTCCGCTGGACGATCGTTTGCTTTTACAAATAATACTTTTGACATTTTTTTATTCCCCTCTACATTCGTATTTTCTTCTTTTTTACCAAATAATGAGCTAAATAGTCCCATTTTCTTCACCTAATCTTTCTTTTCATATTCATTATTCATCATCATAAAAATTCTTATTCTAAGAAAAAGTTCCAATAGATACCTTAAGTTACGCTATCACAACTTTTTGTTATTTAATTACCTTATGTAAGTGATTGTAATATAGTCACTTACTTTAGTCAAGTAACTTTTAATAAAAAATAAAATCTCAATTTAAAAATATTAACTAAAATACAATTGAACACCAAATACATCTTTATTACTTGTATAATAAACTTTGAGAGGAAAATTCATATATAGAAAGGATTTATTCATGAGCACTATAGAAAAGATTCAAACTTTTATTATTCTTTTTGCTGTTACATGCGGCATCGTACTCGGACAATTTAATATGATACATACGTATTCAGACAAATTTATTGTCCCCTTCTTATTTTTCATGCTATATGGATTATTCCTCAGCATTCCATTAAAAGAAATAAAAAACGGATTTCGCAATTTAAAATTTGCTGGAACAAGTCTTACTATTAACTTCTTATGGACACCTTTACTCGCTTGGGGGTTAGGAGCACTATTTCTTTCCGATCATCCAGCACTTTGGGTTGGATTTATAATGTTAATGGTTACTCCATGTACAGATTGGTACTTAATCTTTACTGAAATAGCGAAAGGTAATGTAGCACTTTCTACTGCAATTTTACCTGTAAATTTAATTTTGCAAGTACTGCTCCTTCCCATTTATTTATTTTTATTTGCTGGTGTCATGAAAACTGTAGCGGTTTCTGTTTTAGTAGAAAGTATTGTTATCGTAATCGTCTTACCATTTATACTTGCACACGCTACAAAATTCATTATGAATAAAATGAAAAAAGCTGA
This sequence comes from Bacillus cereus group sp. BfR-BA-01356, assembly GCF_022663635.1. Classification (NCBI taxonomy): domain Bacteria; kingdom Bacillati; phylum Bacillota; class Bacilli; order Caryophanales; family Bacillaceae; genus Bacillus; species Bacillus cereus group sp. BfR-BA-01356. Next base: position 6,636 of record NZ_JAKUFX010000021.1, read on the forward strand.
AACTCTCGAGAATAAACTCATTCCGTTTTTCAGCTCTGCTCAAATTGTATTTTTAAGTTTAGCAATAGTAGCGATGTTTGCATCACAAGGTAAATATTTACTGCAAAATATGAATATCGTTTTATTATTACTCGTTCCTGTTCTATTGTTCTTCATCATTAATTTCTTACTAGGACAATTTATCGGGCGCATGATGCATTTATCTTACAAAGATACAGTAAGTCTAAGCTTAACAACGTTAGCAAGAAACTCACCTGTTGCACTCGCTATCGCTGTAACAGCTTTTCCAGACGAGCCTCTTATCGCACTTGCACTCGTTATTGGACCGTTGATTGAGTTACCGGTACTAGCTTTTGTTTCACAAGTTTTGTTGCTTATTAAGAAAAAACGGCAATACGCATAATAAAAATCGTCCCATTTTGGGACGGTTTTTATTATGGAAAGATTACATACAACACTTGCTTCTTATTTATCAATACAAATGAAATTACCGAAACTACAAACGTAATAATACCAATTGTAATAAAGTGAAACTTTAATCATTGGGGGGGTTGTTCATCCCCCAATGATTATTAGCCCTCACCACTCCCGCATTAACAGATCCTTTCTAATTAAAAATGATAGGAAACGTAAATATAACGAAAGCTGCCCAAAGTCCGTATATTGGCAAATACTTCGTAACGGCATCTTGGATAGCTTTTGGTCCTGATTTATTTTGCAAGAAACGCATATAGGAAAACATAATCCAAATTAAATTTGCCCAGACCAGTATGTTTACACCTAAAACAGCAAGTCTATTAGGTGTAATCCCGTAAGAAGAAAGTCTGAATACTATGGCTGACAATGCGACAGTGTCAATAATAAGCGCCAGAACAATTAAGGAAAAATTTATATAATCTGAAATGTTCTTTTTCTCGTCCGAGTCACTCTCAACGATAGAAAATATAGTAACAGCCAATACGCCAAGCAGTATTCCGTTGAAGGCCATTAGGAAATTGCGATCCAAGAATGGATTTTTCCCGACCCAAATTACCGTTATAAGATAGATAAGCAAGGTAATCAGGACGAGAGGACTAAAAATTTTAGATATGTATGGTGTAATATTTTTAGCAAGCTTAAGATTCATTGATACTAAGTATGCAGTCACAATAGCGAGAGCCGCTGCTCCAAATAAAACAACATTACTAAAATAGAATTCTCCTATATCTAAGTCAACAAAGCTAAATAAACGCATGGTGAATACCGCAAGTATCATTCCGCTCACTGCCATGCTCCCGTAGAGAAGACAATATTCTAAATTAAATTTAATATAGGCTAATCTTGTACTGCCTTTTGAATATTCATTTCCTGTAAATGCAAGCCCTACTAAGACCCATAAAAATATAGGAAGATGTAAATAAGCAAGTATGGTACTGTCTTTATAATTTACTGGCAGCGTATTAAGATAATACCCGGAAATTAGGAACAACGCTGCAAGGGAATAAATAATACTTTTTTTCGGAGTATTATTGTAAACAAAATAAGCAGCAATAAAGGGAATTACACCAAAAGCCAAATTAATTGGAGCAATTGCTTCCTGCTCAACAAAGTGGAAAATGATTCTAGTGCTTATGCCGGCCAAAATAGCTAAAAGGCCCATGAATAAGAAACCATTTTGAAACAAAGATGTTTTTTCTTTATTTACCTTCTCCTTGAAATGCAACCTTTCATACCAAGCAGCTAGAACCTGAGAATCAGGTTTTTGGTCCCATGCTTGTGAGAATGATTTTTTAAAAGCTTTCGGATCTTTTCTATACATCTTCTCCAACTCATGAGGGTTATCCATATTTTCGATAATCAAATTTTGATTGTTCATAATTTTACCTCCTCTAATAAAAAACAGCTTTGTTACCTTTCTATAAAAAGCATCTCACTGATTTATTATGATAATGATTTTAATACACAATTTATTGTTTTACAATAAATAATTATCAATTATAAAGATTTTTTTATTGTATATTTCATTTCAAACAAAAACATATAGTACTACTTATTCAAAAAAATATCCTATAGAATAGACTTTTTTAAGCGTCTATTCTATAGGATATTTTTTAATTATCATATTTTTATTTGTTAAAACAACTTAATTCTCAAACACAAAATTAATCTTATTATCTTTCCACTCTAACTTCGCATCAAATGTTTTCTCGCCCTTTTTAAAGCCTTTAATTAAATCGGTCTTTTCACCTTTTAATAGCTTTGTCATATTCTTTTGCGAAATTGTTTTACTTAATATTTTCTTCGAGATGGTAAAGTCACATTGTGTCGTGTTGTAATTAGAACAGCCGTAAAACGTTGACTTATCAATTACATCGCCATCACATTTTTTACAGCTACCAACCTTTTTACCTGTTGTAAATTTCGATCCTTTTCGCTCAATCGATTCAACATGCAATCCAGTAAAGTCCCATTTCTCTGACATTTCCACTGCATCTTCAATAATTTTAGCTGATAGCTTTTCCGTCTGTTCCATAAATGTAGCTGGTGAAGCTGTACCTTCACCAATTTCCGCAAGACGTTGTTCCCATTTCGCAGTCATTTCTGGTGAAGCTAGTATTTTGTCACCAATTGCGGTAATTAATACTTTTCCTTTATCAGTTGCATACACTTGGTTTTTCTTTACATCTATATACTTACGGTCTTTCAGCATCGTAATAATACCTGCGCGAGTCGCTTCCGTACCTAAACCTTCTGTTTTCTTTAATACTTTCTCCAGCTCTTCATTCTCTAAATACTTACCAGCTGTTTTCATTAACGTAATAAGTTGTCCTTCTGTATAGCGCTTCGGTGGCTGTGTTTTTCCTTCTTTCACTTTCACCTTTACAACTTTTCCTTCTTCGCCTTCAGCTACAATTGGAAGAATGGTTTCGTCATCTTTATCGTCTTGGAAAATAACTTTACGCCAACCTTCTTGAATTTGCTGTTTTCCTTTTGAAATGAATTCAGCACGTTCATCTACAAGCGTAATGATTGTTGTATAGTCAAAGATTGCAACTTCATAATGAGCTGCAATAAGCCTTCTTACGATCATATCGTATATTTTCTTTTCATCACCTGATAGTCTGCTTGGGTTTGTAACTTGCTCTGTCGGAATAATTGCGTAGTGATCTGTTACTTTCTTTTCATTTACATAACGCTTGTTATTCATAATGGATTCAACCGGAGCCGGTAATAAGCCTTTATATTCATCAAACTGACTTAACTTCTGTAAAATATCAGGGAACGTCGCTGCTTCTCCTTGTGTAACATAGTTAGAATCTGAACGTGGATAAGAAACAATCCCTTTTTGATATAGTGCTTGCGTTATATCAAGCGTCTTTTTCGGTGAAAACTTAAAGGCTTTATTTGCCGTTGCTTGCAGTGATGATAAGTTAAATAAAAGCGGCGGCTGAAACTCTTTACGCTCCGTTTTCATTTCCTTCACAACAGCCGGTTTCCCTTGGCAAAATGCCGCAATTTTATTCGCCATATCAGGGTCTTTTAAGCGGGATTCATTATCCTTTTCCCATTTCCCGTCATATTTCTTTCCTTCTATATTAAAGGTTGCAAACACTTCCCAGAAAGGCTCTGACTTAAAGTTTTCAATTTCTTTCTCTCGCTTTACAATCAATGCTAACGTTGGTGTTTGGACACGACCAGCAGAAAATACATCATTCATTCCTTTTTTCTTTAACAAAATACTAAAGACACGTGATGCATTCATACCAACAACCCAGTCAGCGCAAGATCTTGTGTATGCTTCGTAATACGTATTAATTGTATCTGATTCATCAAGTAGATTTTTAAATCCTTGGTAAATAGCTTGCTTCGTTAAAGATGAAATCCATAGACGTTTCATCGGCTTTTGCACGTTACAAAGATTAATAATATTTCGTACGATCAGTTCCCCTTCACGCCCAGCATCTCCTGCGTGAATGATTTCTGTTACCTGTGGATTATGTAACAGCTGTTTCACAACGTTAAATTGCTTATACTTTGACTTTGTTACTTCAAATTGAAATCGTTCAGGAATCATCGGTAACGTATCAAGTGACCATTTTTTCCACTCTGCGTGATAATGCTCTGGATTACATAACTGCGTCAAATGACCAATTGCCCATGTACAGTACGCTCCATTTGGAAATAACTCATTCGCTTCTACTTCTAAATATCCATCTTTCCGGCGATATTTAAACTGTGAAACAAGAGCCAACCCTTGATCTGGTTTCTCGGCAATAATTAATTTCATTTTATAACTCCCTATCTGTATTCCAGTGTTACTTTCATTGTCTATATGTTTAGAAGCGATGATAAAACAACAATCTTATTTATCATTCGCGGTTTGTCTCGCAAATGGGAGACCTATAATATTATACGCTTATTCTTTATGGCTTCACAATAGAAACTCATAATATAACAATTTCTTTGATATCCTTAAACAAAAAAAGACACCATAAAATTTGGTGTCTTTTTCTCTATTTTTTAACCACTATCTTTTCATTTACATTGTTTTTTATACTCTCTTCATTGCAATTAATTTTATCGATACTATCTACCTTCAATTTACCATCATTTTTCTAAAAAAGATGGTACTGTAAGGAAATGCCACAATAATTTATGTATTAAACTTTAAAAAATTAGAATTTTTTTTCATTTTATCCATAGAATACTTTAACTATCTCGTTGTAGTAGACAAATCATAATTTGCTCTTTAACAGCGAGCTTTCTCTACATGATTATTAACTCTCTTTAAAATCTATCAATCAAGTTGTATCCATTTCACTATACTCGCTCTAGAACTTCAAGGTTAGATTTTGTACTTTTTTCCAAATTCAATATATTTCCCGTCTTTATATTTAGCCCTAAACTTTTATCATTATCAAACCAATCAACTTCTAATTTTGTAAATTTAAGATTTTCCTCACTCCTTATTTCATAAGTGTAGAGTTTATCCCATAATCCCCATAAATGAGGATATAATCTCACTTTCAAATTAAAGGGTTCTAATATACATGTAAATAATTTTTGTTTTTTATTCTGACCTACATGTATTGATTTAAATAAATTATAGGCTACCAAACGTGATTCTCCATTTCTATTCTTATCAGCAATCAATAAACATAACGGTTTTTTTAATGAACATAATAAATTAATTGCTTCTGATTTAAATGTTAGGTTTAAAAAAGTTGTATTATTATCTTCTGTACTAATCCGCTTACACAAAAAGTTATCTAAAAATAACAAACCAGGATAAATCTCATCTTCCTTAATCTTTTTTAAATCGGAAATATTCAAATATTTACTTCGAGTTAAAAAAACATTTGTTTTAAATATTTTACATAATTGATAATCAATGAGATTAAAATCACCAAATTGAAAAGTACAAAAAAATCCCTGAGCTTTTTTACACAAATAAATGTTATCTAATCCTACTATTTCTTTAACTCCTTTGTAATAATGAGGGGTTAATCTATATTTTCTTTGTATATATTTATTAATCCGATACTTCCGCCAAAGGTCTATTACTTCTACATTTGTAAATCTATTAAAAGATGCTAGTTCTTTTGATAGGTTAGCAAGGGCTATAAAATCACTATATTCTGACCCAATTATTTTCTCAGTAGCTATTTGGCAATCTATAAAGGATTCAGCCAGATAATTTAATTCCTCATTCACGTAATTCCTCCTAATTTCTAGATAATTTATCTTCATTTTGATTTTATTAAAATGAAGCTTTTTAATATACCTCTACAAATATTAAAAGATGTTTATGTTATATATATTTGCACGACACCTAACTATTACAATGATCTTATATCCTCACTTATTACATCATGAAGCACACAATTGTATGTATCCTTAAATCTTTATATTTTGTCCGCACTCAACTTGCATAATATTAAGTACGATTGATAGGCAGTAAACCATACATATTTCCCCTTTTTTCACACCCGATAATTAAAATTATGGAATACTAATTGTTTTCAATTAACAAAAATCCCCTATCTTCATAATCCTCGTTAGTAATTTTTTAATTATATTTTTATTTATAATTTCTTGTGCTATAAATTCTCCATTATAACAAATACTAAAAACCGCAAAAAAACACTGTATTTTCTTTTGTTATTAATCTATGAGTATTAAAAGAAACTTCTTTATCACTCTTCTAGGTCCCCACAAACCCCCAACAGCAATTTTGTTTTAGTATAAGCCGTTATTTTAGTTAAGCATTCTCTTTCATTAAAGAGATAATCTCTTTAATCTTTTTAAATACAATTTCATTAGATATTTGTGGATGCATAGTACAGATAGATAATTTATGATTTTCATCTATGAATAATTTTTTTAAATAATAATATCGATTATCCAATACACTTTTCATTTTAATTATTTCTAAATAATTTCTTAAATCAATTGAAAATGACTCCAAAGGTATCGATAACCCTCTCCCAATCGCTTTAATATAACTCTCTTTTAAAGTCCATAAATCGTAAAATCTATTAATTTGTTCGTTTTGTGATTTAATGGAAAATACATATTCCGCTTCTTCAGTGGAAAAAAAAGATAGCACTAGACTTAAATCTATCAATTTAATAATTTCTACATCAATTCCCACTGGTGATGAATCAAATGCACAAACCACCCAATCTCCTGAATGTGATAGATTGAAATAATTTCCCTCTATCTTTATATAAGGCTTGCCATAGGCATTGTAATATATATTAATATCTTTGTTCTTTAATGATAATTGTTTACCTAGTATAGATCTAACTAATATTTCTCCAACTAATGTTCGTTTTGCATCTTTAAAATGCAAAAAACTCTTTATTTTTTTTTGTTTTTCTAATGGAACATAGCTAAGAAGTTCTTCAAAATCATTGACAGAAAGCTCCTCTGATATATTTACGGCGATTATTTGCATCTGCTCCTACCTCACATTAAATTTCATAAAATCTGTACTACACAAACTGCTTATGATTTTAAATAATATACAGATTCCTGTCTTTTTGCTGTATTAAATACCGAAAAAATAATTCCTAAAATCAAAATAATACAACTATATCTATACGTATTATTAAAACTATTAGTAATCGCTTTTTTATATTGCTTCTTTGCATCCTGATATATATCCGAGATTGTTTTTTCTTGTAATTCAAAATCTTGATTTACTTTTTCTGCAAGCTCTTCAGGAGTATTATGTATAGCAACTTTTTTTCTTTCTTCTATTTGATAAATAAATTTCTCTAAAGAATCTTTAGAAGATGTGTCTTTCATATGTTTTCTATCTATTTGTTGAACATTTATAATTAATTTCTCTTTTATTTCTTTTGGCATATTTGTATGTTCAACTTTGTTTACCATTTCTTTTTTGACCAGATTTAGTTGTGATTCCAATTGATTATTTAGTAATGCTACTAAAACTGCTACACCTAATATACTACCAATAGTACGAGATATATTTGTTATGCTAGAAGCCATACCCGACTTATTAACAGGAACACTTAAAATTGCAGTAGTAGATATTGGAGCAAGTGTGCATCCTGTTCCTACCCCACCTACTGCTACTCGCCAAATATAATCTAAACTTGTAAAATCTGTAGACATTGTAGTAAAAGAGTAAGTAGTAACAGCTAATAACAACATTCCTGCCATTCCTATCCATCTACTACCTTTTTTAGTGGCTATAGGTGTCATTATAGTTGTCACAATCATAGAAAATATGGCCAATACACTAATTATCAGACCTGCTTTCAATTCACTTATTCCTTGAACCTGTGTTAAAAAAAATGATAATAAAAAAATGATATTCATCATACCCATTCCTACTATAAATAGCAATAGATTTCCGACTGAAAATTGACGATTATTAAATAGCCAAAGTGGTAATATTGGATACTTTGATTTTTTTTCAATATTAATAAAACTTATAAAACTAATAATAGATATTACAAATAATAAAATTATATACTCTTTGTTCCAACTATCGTCATTCACTTTTAATAAAGCTAAAACTAAAGTAAATAAAAATAGAGAAGATAACAATACCCCTAACCAATCTATTTTCTTCTCTGATAATTCATCATAAGATTCTTTAAATAAAATCAATACTAATACACAGGCAATCAATCCTATAGGAATATTTATGAAAAAAATCCACTTCCAGCTTAATTGATCACTTAGTATTCCCCCCAAAGCCGGTCCAATAGCTGCAGCAAGTCCTCCAAAGGCCCCCATTATTCCTCCTATAATCCCTTGCTTTTCTTTTGGTACTAATTCTAAACCTAAAGGCATTGCCACCGGAACAATTATAGCTGCTGAAATTCCTTGAATTACTCTAAATAGGACTATTGTTTCCAATGAAATAGATAGTCCACATAATAAAGAACTAATTGTAAATACAAATAAACCTATTACATAAAACTTTTTACGTCCAAATCGATCAGCTAATTTTGCCATAGGTAACAAACAAACAGCAAATGCTAAATTATAACTATTTATAACCCAAGAAATATGTTCTACCGAAGTGTTAAAACTGATTGTCATTTCAGGTAAGACAATATTAACTATGTTTGAATCTAAAATTGCCATAAAAAAACCTGAGATTAAAGCAAATAAAGCAAAGCTATGAGTTAATTTATTATTCATTCTTATCTCCCCAATCTTTAAATTTTTTTACCTTACAGTGCCTTGATAGTAGATTTATATTAGTAAGTACTTACTAACATTTTATCACTTTTTTTACCTAAAACAAATAAATTCTTTGTGCATCAATATAATATACTTCAAAGCTCTCATCGTTAAAGTTAAATATAGGTTGTTGATAATTCTCACCAACAACCTATATTTATTTTATTTAATCTAATTGATTATAAAATTTTTCTATATATTCATTATGATTTGATAACCATTTAAACCCTAAACGCTCTAACATTAAATTTGTTCTGTCACACACTCTTAGAAAATTTGATTCCTTAGTATTTCTAAATAAAAATGAATTTAATAAAACTTGAATTACAGATTGTCTTTTCATTGGGTCTTCAAGGTGATTAGATAAATATTGAACAAAATCATCAAAATTAACAACATCAACCGCTATACCCAAAGATTGAGCAACAATCCCCATATCATTCCAACTAATCTTATTAGGGTTAAAAACATGAAAAATCTCATTTTGAAGACACTCTTTATTAAAAAGGGTTACTATGGCTTCTGCTACCTGATTTACCCCTGATAAATCTAGTACTGGATTTATTAAAAAAGGATAGATTCCTAAATTATTCATTGCCTTTATTACCATATAGAAGCCTTCTTCTCTAAAATTATAAGGCATTTTTTTGGAGCAATAATTCATAAATAAAGAATTCAAACGATATATATTACAATTCAGTCCAGAATCCCTTGCAACTAGTACAGCTTCTTCTGCTAGTACTTTACTTCTTAAATAGTAGTTTTCAATCATATGATTTCCCTTTTTGTCATATTCACTAAATATGACATAATCACCACCACTTGCTATACTAAGTGTAGATATATAGTTAAAATCTTTTTTTAAACCTGTCTTTGCAAACTTCAATACATTTTTTGTTCCTTCGATATTAACATTATGGAAATCTTCCCAGTTCCCATAATGTTTTATTTTTGCCGCACTATGAAGAACACAATCTATTTTATAAGACAGTTTCTCATATTCCTTACATTCCATACCAAATTTATTTTGGGTAATATCTCCTAAGATAATATTGATTCTGGATTGATATTTCTTTAATAGATTTTCTTCATTAAAGTAATAAAGAAATCTTTTATTTAATTTTTCTTTAGCAGCTTCTACTGAAATTGAATTGACTAATAGATATATAGTTGATTCTGTTCTGTTTAATATTTCATTAACTAAATGAATTCCTAGGTACCCTGTTCCTCCTGTTAAAAATATATTGTTATAATTCTTTTGTGACAAAAGAACTTCATTAGAATAGCGCTTAACATCATTAGTATAGATATCTTTATATTCCTCTAATGCTTCAATATCGTTATGATTTATTAAACCTATGTCTTGTGTTATTTTATCTAGTTTGTTTTTTAAATAATTTTGCTTATAAGTCATATTCTTTGCAAACTCAAAAATTGTAGGAAATGCATATACGTCATTAATAGATACCTCGAATAAATCTACCAACTCAGAAATTATCTCTATCGCTTTTATAGAATTACCACCAAGTTCGAAGAAATTGTCATAAATACTAATAAACTCAGTATTTAATACTTTCCCCCATAAGTCTGCAAGTAGTTTTTCTCTTTCACTACTTGGTTCAACTCTTTTATTCTTTTCTCTTTTTTGAAGTATTTGTAATAATGCATTTCGATCAGTTTTCCCATTTGCATTTAATGGTATTTTATCTATACATATAAAGTTTGATGGGACCATATATTTCGGTAATATTCCTAACAAATACTTACGTAATTCTGAACCACTAAACTCTTTTTCCTCTTTTATAACCAAAAAGGCATATAAAGTCGCTTTTTCATCTTGTTTCACTATCACTTTAGCTTCTTCGATACAATAATAATTTTTTAATATAGATTCAATTTCTTCTAGCTCTATTCTATATCCATTTAACTTAACTTGATTATCTTTTCTTCCTAGAAATTGAATGTCTCCTGTTGGAAGATAGCGAGCTAAATCTCCAGTTTTATACATTAAGGATTCTTCACTAAAAGGATTATTAACAAATTGTTCTTTGTTTAATTTATGATTGTTTAGATACCCTTTTGACAAGCCTTTACCAGCTATAACTAATTCTCCAACCCCACCAATAGGTTGTAACTTTAAGTAATCATTTGGATTAACAATAAAGCACTGATAATTCATAAGAGGGGTTCCGATCGTTATTTCAGTATCTTTAGTAACTTTTTTATATGTAGCCCACACTGTAGCTTCTGTAGGACCGTATGCATTATAAATATCAGCTGTTGTATGCTGCTGAACCTGTTTTAGTAATTCTTTTGGAAAAGATTCTCCGCCTACTATAATTACTTTTAATTTTTCAAGACCGCTTGCATCCTCAATTAATAATTTTAATCTTGAAGGTGTCAATTGTATTATATCAACTTGATTATCCATAATTAATTTATTTATTTCTTTAATATTCATATGTTGCTTCTCATTTGCAATTATAACTTTTAATCCTACCGCTAATGAATATAAAGATTCTAAAATAAATATATCAAATGATATACCTGTTAATGCTAACATTACAGTAGTTTGTTTTTCATTTAATATATTCCTCATAGCTTCTACAAAGTTAGTAAGTGCCTGATGTTGTATTTGTACTCCTTTAGGCTTTCCAGTTGATCCCGATGTGAAAATAACATACGCTATTTGATTCTCTTGTATCTGTAAATCAAGATTTTCAGAACTATACTCTAATAACTTCTTATAATCATGCTGTTTTTTCAACAGATTAGATTCATTAGACTCTTTTACTATGAGTTTATTTACTTCTAAAATCACATCATAGCGATACTTTGTCAGCTCATTTTCAATTTTGCAATTTTTTCCCGATATATTTAATGAATGAATTATATGGCTTTTTATTTGCAAATCATTAAACCAAGATTTTGCTAGAAATAACTCTGATGAAAAATCAACTTTGGTTCTATAATTTGGGTTACTTTTAGAAAAATGAACAAGTGATTCAATCATTTCAGATTTTTTATCCTGATCCATTATATCACCAAGAAATATAACACCTTTCTGATCCAACATATCTGTGGCAATATTTATAACCTTTTTCAAGTAATTATGACCTGGAAAATATTGAACTGTACTATTAATAATAATCACATCAAATTTCTGCTTAATTTGCCCAATTTCATGAGCTGCTAAACATTCTAATTTAATATTTTCAATACCCTGTTTTTTAATGTAGTTTTTATTTTTTTCAATAGTCACATTTGACATATCAGTACCATAATATAATTTACAATATGGCGCTATCTTGTACATTGTAATACCAGATGCACAACCTATTTCCAATACACGAATATTTTCATGTAAATAAGGAGTCAATTTTCTCAAAACGTTATTTGAATACTCTTCCATCTCCTCCCTACTAAATTCTTCTCCTGTATAACTATTTATCCAACCACCCATACCTATTCTATTATTTGTACTAGCTCCAATATGATTCCATAATTTCGGATCCATTAATTCATTATTATGTGTATCTTCCACTTCTTCAATGTTATTACTATCCAAACATACATAAGCTTTAAATTCGAAACATTCCCACTGAAGTTTATTTAGCAGCTGAACATAATTAGATTTCGAAATAATAACTTTTATTGCAGTATTATCTATAATATTTTTAATTCTATTTGTAGGTAAAGTCGGATCAATAGGTACATAAGAAGCGCCTGCTTTTAAAACCCCTAACATTGCTATAATGGTATAATGTGATCTCTCAAGTAAGATACCTACACACTCATTTGAATCTATGGTATACTCGCTAATTAAATACTGAGCTAAACGATTAGCACATTTATTAAGCTCCTCAAAAGTTAGTACTGTTTCTTCAAAATTTAAAGCTATTTTATTCGGTGTTAATTTTGCTTGTTTTTCTATTAAGACATGAATTGGTTCATTAAATTCTTGATTAATCGCCTCTATATTGGAATTAAATTCAAATAAAATTTTGTTAGAATCATATTCAGATGTAGCATTTATATTTTTTAGTAGAACATCTGGATTTGTTGTTGTCTCCTCATAATACAATATTAGTGTACGTAGCATCGCCTCTATTGTTTCTCTAAAATATACGTTTTCATTAAATTCAACTTTTATTTCAATGCCGTCGTTTAAATTAAATATAAATGCAATATCCGCAAATATCGGCTTTATGTAATTTATATCTTGTATTTCTTCTAGTAATGTAACTATTGGGAACAAGGGCATTTTTTCATCTTCTAATAAGATTTTATTCTCTTGTAAAATCGTTTGGTAAGGAATTTCTTGATTTTGTAATGCTTCCACTACAACTCCTTTAACTTCATTTATCCAATCTCGAAAGCTTATTTGACTATTAATTTTCTTTCTTAAAGTAAGTAACTGATTTATTGTCTTCTCATCCCCTCCCATATTAATTATAGGAGTTCCAATAACAACATCTTCATTATCAGTATATTTATATACTAAATACATGATTCCTGATAGTAATAAAATATAGGTTCCTAACTCAGAATTTTTACTTATCCGAAAAACATCTCTTACCAATTCATCAGGAAATTTTAATTTTACAATTTCTTTTTTATATTCTTTTAATAAAACACGTGACTTATCTGTTGGGAAGCTGCTCATAGCAACTTCTCCTTTTAGTTTTTCTTTCCAATAACCTTTTTGATTCTCAAAAATTTGATTTGTTACATACGGATCATTCGTTGCTTTACCCATTTTCATTCACCTTTCTAATGAATTCAAAATTGAAACTCTATATTTTCTACATTTAAATTAATTTGCGTAGGCTTTTCTCTCAAAATATCATTAATCTGTATTTCAGGGTTTGAAGTAATATCATCTAAGATCTTCAAATAATGTTCACTCATCATTTTAATTGTTTCTCTTTTAAACAGTTGAGTACTAAATTCAAATGTAAATTCTATACCCTGAGCTTGTTCAGAAGCAAACAACGTAATATCAAACATAGAAGTAGTATTTTCAAATGGATACTTTTCCAAAGAAACACCCTCAAAATCAAAATTAGGTTTCTCCATATTTTGAAGTACAAACATTGTATCAAATAAAGGATTTCTTGCTGCTTCACGTTTTACTTTTATATTTTCAACTATTTTTTCGAATGGATAATTCGAATTATCAAAGAACTCCATAACATTTTTCTTTGTGTTTCTCATAAAGTCAAAAAAGCTTTGATTTGTTTGTATGCTAGTTCTTATAGGAATTGTGTCAACAAACATCCCTATAACATTTTCTAAATAATAATGTGGGCGACCATTTATTAACGTGCCAACTACAATATCCTTTTGAAGAGTATATTTATACATTAAAAGATAATAAGCTGATAACAAAACAGTAAATAAAGTTGTTTCGGCTGTTAATGCTAACTTTCTCAACTTACTTTCTAATTCTTTTGAAGAATAGCAAATAAATTTTTCTCCACTATATGTTAGCCTATCAGACCGTGAAAAATCAGTCGGTAAATTTAGAATTGGTATCTCTCCTGAGAAAATTCTTTTATAAAATTCCTCTTGTTTTTGATATTCATGACTATTTACCATATTTTCTTTCCAATTTGTAAAGTCCTTATATTGTCTATTTGGTTTATAAATCTCTTGTCCCGAATATGCTTTTATAAATTCATTTGTAAAAATCGCCATAGAAGTTCCATCTGCAATGATATGATGAATGTCTAGTAATAATAAATATTTATTTTCTTCTATTTCACCAATACCTACTCGAAATAATGGTGGTTCTTGTAAATTAAATGGTCTAATAAAATTCCGAATAGTTGTATTTATATTTTCTTTAATTCTTATTTCTTCAACTTCAAATGGCAGTGAAGCATGGATTTTTTGTACAGGTTGGCCATTAATTAACTGAAATGAAGTTCTTAATGACTCTTGTTTTTCCATTAGATCGAGAAAGGATTGTTTTACTTTTTCTAAATTTAAATTCCCCTCTAGTATAAAAGCTTGTGGCATATTATACGTTGTTGTTCCACTTGTAAATTGTTCCATTATATATATTCTTTTTTGGGCAGATGAAATGGGGTAGTAATCCATTACTTTACTTAACTCAATGTCATTTTTTAATTTAGTAACTTTTTCACTAGCGTCTTTATCTATATGCCTTATTAAATCTTTAAAAATTGGGTATTTTAATAAATCAGTAACTTTCCACTCTAAAGATAAATATCTATTCAATTTATTGATAACTTTTAAAGCTATTATTGAATCACCACCTAGTTCAAAGAAGTTATCAATTATATGAATAGTCTTTAATCCTAATTCTTCTGCCCATACCTTTGCTACAAGTAATTCATTTTTAGAATAATTTTGTTTATCTTTTCCAACTATTTTTATTTCACTTAATATATCCTCAACACTGTTATTAATTGATATATAACTATCCCATTTCATTGTTAAATTTTCTATTTCTTTTTTTAAATCAGCAGGCACCTTAGAGTCTTTTAGTAAATGAGAAATATTCAAACTAAACTCTTTACTGTCATTTTTTTCTGGGATACTTAACCAGCATGGGTATTTGTCAAATACATATACAGGTAAAATTACTTTTTTCCGCAATTCACCTTTATACAGAAAACCCCAATCAATATCTGCTCCTTCAATGTAGTATTCACATATATTTTGCAATTCATTTCCTTTTACGTAATAAGGATTTTCTATTTGATTTATATATCTTAACGCTTCTTGGCTTGACTTTTTTATGTTTAACTCACTTAAAACTTTTATGTTTTCATCTGTCCTTCTATTTATTAGTGAGTATTCCCCCCAAAAAACCCCTTGTTTTTTTTGATTTTTTAAATTTTCTTCAGTAACTAGCAAATTTAATTTTGTCTTAAGTTCTTCCTCACTTTGGAATATGATAGCAAGACGGTAATTATAATGCCCTCTTCCAGTATTTGCTGTATAACATAAATCTCTAAGGTCATACTGGTTTTCATTTAATAATTTTTGGTATTTTTTTATTAATTCTTTCACTGCTTTTTCACTTTTTGCTGAGATAGTTAATAAATGAAACATGTTATTATATTGATGGTTATTTACAGAATTCTCATTATTCCATTCTGACAAGACAATATGGCAATTAGTTCCACTCATTCCAAATGAACTTACACCACAAACCCTAGCTTTCCCTCCATTTTCCCAGGGTAGTAACAAATCATTCACAAATACAGGAGATGACTCAAATTCTATTTTACGATTAGGACGGTAAAAATGGATTGAAGGTGGCAACTCCTTCATTTTCATGGCCATGACACTCTTTACAACTCCAGCCAATCCAGCCGCTGCCTCTAAATGTCCTAAATTAGACTTTACAGAACCGATTGCACAAAATTGCTTTCGCTCAGTAAACCTTTCAAACGCTTTTTCTAAACCAGCTATTTCAATTGGATCACCTAGAGACGTCCCTGTAGCATGTGCTTCTATATACGTAATATCTTCGGGAGATACTCCAGCATTTTCCCACGCTTGACAAATTACCTTTTCTTGAGCTTCTACATTTGGTGCTGTCAAAGCAATTGAATTTCCATCTTGGTTAATTGCCCCTCCCTTAATAACAGCTTCTATATGATCACCATCTTCTATCGCACAATGTAAAGGCTTTATTAGAATGGCTATAACTCCCTCTCCAGATCCAGTCCCTTCCGCCCCATCGTCAAATGATCTCGTTCTATAATCCGAAGCCTCAATGCCTAACTTTTGTTCTATTTCAAATGGCAATAAATTAATATGCGTAGTACCAACAATGGCTTGTTTACAATCTCCATTTCTAATAGCCTGACATGCTAAATATAATGAGGTAAGTGATGATGAACAAGACGTATCAATTAACATGCTTGGCCCTTTTAAGTCTAAGAGATAAGATATTCTACTTGGAATAATCGATGGTAAATTCCCAATAAATCCTGTCATATATGAATCTGGTTCAATATTTTGAATCATTTCTCTATAGTTTATTCCGCCTAGTTCACTATGCCCTACAAATACTCCTGTCTCTGTGCCATTCAGCCTTTTCCCTCCATAACCAGCATGCTCAATAGCTTGATACGCAACTTGAAGAAATAATCTTTGTTTCGGGTCCATTAAACTTGCTTCTTTAGGTGATAAATTAAAAAATTTGTAATCAAAATTATCTATCCGATCAATATAACCCATTTTTTTGTATCTATATTCATTTGTATTCAATATATTTACATGATGTAAATATTTATCCGCATGTTCTTTTCTCAAATTTGGAATAGAATGAACACAATCTGTACCTAAACGTATATTCTCCCAAAAACTTTCAACATTATCAGCTAATGGAAATATACCCGCCATGCCAATTATCGCAATATCATTATCACTTTTATCTAACTCTTTATTTTTCGAACTATTGTCCATGAGATCTTCAAATTTTATATCCTTAAAATCTAGCATGATTCTCCTCCATCCTTAAAAACTTCATTGAAAATTCAAATTAAAAAGAGTATTTCACTCCAGTTTCTTCATATAATTTTTCAAAACGTTTTTGTTGTTCCTGAAAAGGAACTCTTTTTGTATCAAATACTGTTTTAAGAAGTTTTAATGCATAATGCATTTGTTCTATAGATGGTTTTTTATCATTTAATTCAAGATCCTCTTGAATATTGCGTAATATCCTGATTGAATTAATAACCTCTGACATATATTCAGAAGTATCCATATTATAGTTTTTTGTTGCTACCATCATTCCTAAGCATCTAGTTATCAATGAATATTTAGGTCGTGGAGCAACATTCAATCTGTCAAATAATAGCTTTTTATCCGTCCCTTTATCATAAGAAAAAAATTCCATTTCTTGAACATGTCCTTTAGACAAATTAGTTAATACACCTTTAGGACCTATTTCAATTGCTACCGTTACTCCTTGATTTTTTAGGTATCCTATTGTTTGACTCCATTTAACTGCTTTAGTGATTTGAAGTGTTAGGTTCCTTTTCATTTCTTCTATGCTAACATAGGGCAAAGCTGTAGTATTTGAAATAATTTTCCCTTTAAATGAATGATATTTATTATTATCTAAATGTTTTGTAAAACTTTTGGCTACTGATTCCATTAAACTTGAATGAAAAGGGGCACTAACATTCAATAAGCTTGTACTAACTTTTTTTCGTTTCAAAAAGCTCTCCACTTGATGAATGGCCTGCGTATCACCTGAAATAACTGTTTGAGTCGGGGAATTATAACAAGCAATACTTACTAGATTACCTTGTTCATTTAACTTCTCTAAAACTTCCTTTACAATATTCTTATCAGAGTTATTTATAGCTAACATCATCCCAGTATGCATATCACTGGCCGCTTTCATTAACTGTCCCCTTGTTCTAACTAATTTTAGAGCATCAGAAAATGAAATTGCTTGCATACAAGTTAATGCTGAAAACTCGCCTAAACTATGGCCAGCGACATAATCAGGAAAAACACCAAACTCCTGTAAATATACACGAAACATAGCTACACTTGTTGTTAGAATAGCAGGTTGTGCATTCTCAGTACTTGTTAATACCTTAGAATCTCCTGAAAAACATATTTTCTTCAAATCCATGTGTAAAACGTCTGACGCTTCTTCAAATACCATTTTAGCAAGGGAAAACTCTTCACAAAGAGCTTTCCCCATTCCAACATATTGAGAACCCTGTCCCGGAAATAACATTGCAATCTTTTCCATAAAACCTACCCCTTAATGGAATATTTACTTATTATCATTTCTATTAGCTTGATAAACATATTAGATAGTTCCTGTAATGTGTGCATCGCTATTCTTTCCTTATTAGATTTAATTGTAAAATGAACTATATTATTTAATTCCTTAATTTCTATACTAGTATTAGACAGTGCTAAAGATTCAATTTTCCCCTTCAAGAATGTTTGATTATACATAAGGTAATCAAAATTGTTACTTTCCAAATGTTTATTATTGGTTGTCTTTACGTTTATAATTTGCTTACGCTGCTTATAAATTTCTTTAAACATAGTATTGAAATCATGTAAATTGTTCATATCTAAAGTAATAGTTTTTACATTTTCACTATCCAATAACGTTTGAACTTTCATATTCATCTTATTTGTTATTTTTGTAAACAAATACGTTGAGAAAGCTATTAATAAATCTTCTAACTGTACTTTTTCTTTATGAGCAATGCTTCTAATTTTTTGTGTTAATAATGCTGTAATTTGTCCTTCAGCAATATAAATATTTTGAGCTTTCGATATCTCAATATCATTTTTATCAATAAACTTTGCTAACTTTGATACGGTGTTATGAATAAACATATCTGTTATTTTACATTTCCCAGGATATAATTGTTCTAGCTTCCTATGCATTTGAATTAGATGTATAGATGATCCTCCCAGTTCAAAAAAGCTTTTATTTAAGTTAATATCCTCAACATGTAATACCTCACCGATTAACTGTTTAATTATATTTTCTGTTCGTGTTAACAACTTAGGGGCTTTTTCTTCCAATTTATTTTTTCTTATTTCCAAAGCAAGTAACACCTTACGATCGATCTTTCCATTCGGAGTCAGTGGCAATTGCTCTAATTTTACAAAATATTGCGGAATCATATATTCTGGCAACTTTTGTGCTAGATACTCTCGAATAGTTTCCATGACTTTCTCATCATCTACAACAATATACGCACATAAGAATTTTTCCCCGTTTGAATCTACTTGATCTATTACTACTGCTTGTTGAACATTCTTATGCTCTAATAGTTGATTAGACACTTCACCTAATTCCACTCGGTATCCTCTAATCTTAATTTGTTGATCTTTTCGACCTAAAAATTCAATATATCCTTCTTTTCTTAACACTCCATAGTCCCCTGTTTTATACAAGCGCCCAAATGTAGGATGTTCTATAAATGCATTTTTTGTTTTTATATCATCATTTTTATATCCTTGTGCTAGGCCTATTCCTCCAATATAGAGTTCTCCTTCTACCTCTACTGGACAAACCTGTCCTGCATAATTTAAAACATAAAATTTTTGATTTGCTAATGGCATTCCGTATGGAATGCTCTTCCACTCAGGGTTTATTTCATTAATCGGATAATAAATAGACCATATTGAAGCTTCTGTGGCTCCTCCTAATGAATTAATTTGTGCTTCCCCAAAATATTTCCAAATTTTCTCTGGTAATGTCAACGGAATCCAATCCCCACTTAACAATACAAGACGTAATTCGTTATCTTGATATTCTTTCATAGATTCTATAAATTCAATTGTTAAATCCATAATAGCTGGAACCGAATTCCAAATTGTAATATCATACTTGTCGATTGTTTCTATGACTTCTTGAATATCCCTTTGATCCTTAATCTGAACAATTGAAGCTCCACTACTCAAAGCACCAAAAATGTCATATACGGATAAATCAAAACAAATAGATGAGAGACCAATAAAACGATCATCTTCATTTACTTGGAATTTTTGATTCATATCTAAAATGGTATTAACTGCTGATTCATGAGTAATTATTACCCCTTTAGGCTTCCCTGTGCTTCCAGAAGTGTAAATAATGTAAGCTGTATCATTTGGACTACTTTCATTTTCCACATCTTCTATAGAACAAGAATGTAGACCCTCTTTTGAATACACATCCGGTGTCAATAATAAATCACATTGGCTATTATTTAAGATGTAGTCAATACGTTCTTGTGGATATTCTGGATCTACTGGTACATATGCCGCTCCTGTTTTTAAAATCCCTAAAATATTTACAATCGTATCTGGGCAACGTTGTGCAAGCACCCCAACTAGTGAACCCTTTCCTACTCTTTTTTCTTGTAAATACCTTGCGACTTGATTAGATTTTTCATTTAATTCTTGGTATGTCAAGCTCTCTTCTTCCATGATAACCGCTGTATAATCTGGTGTTTTCTGTGCTTGTCTAGCAAATAAATTGTGTAATGTTGTTTTTTCAGTTTCTTTCTCGGTTTGGTTATACTGCTTAACTATATTTTCATCAATCCTAGGAAGAGTTAATTGAGCTAAATCTTTCGATTCCACTAAATGATGTAACATTTCGATGTATTGAGAAAACATCGATCCAATCACTTGTTCATCAAATAAGTCCTCTACATAATCCCATGTAATCTGTAAATCTCCCTTTATCTCCATAACTTGATAATCCAAATATACTTGAGAAGTTTGACTGACTCCCAATTTAACTTCTCCTAAGTCTGTCCAATCTACCTCTTCTTTTTCTGGAAATAGCATACTAGTAAATACAATTGGCATCACTGCTTTTCCATTTAAGTTATGAAAATTTGAGAATTCCCTTACAAAGTCTATACCATCATACGATTTATGCTCTAAAGCTTCTATTAATACCTCTTGCAACTGTTGTGCACGATTAGCAAAAGAAAGTTCCCCCTGACTAAAATCAACATCTAGCAAGGAAATCATTGTGAAATCACCTATAATTCTATTAACATGTTCATGAAAAGGCTCCCTGTTAAATAATGTTGTATTAATAGCTAATTTAGGCTGATTACTCCATTTTGCAAGTATTTCTGCATAAGACGTACACAATAAAACTAAAGGCGTTATGCTATAACTTTGTGCAATCTTTTTGAGTTTACTCCAAATATTTCGAGATATTTTATATTCCAATCTTTTAAACTTTGGATTTTTTATTAAATTTGGTTCCTGTTTCATTGGTAGTTCCGGTGCAAAAGGAAAACCCTTCAATTTAGACAACCAATAGGCTTTATCCGTACTATATTTTTTTGTATTTTTAAACTTTATATGTTCTGTAATGTAGTCTCTAAACGTAAATTCTAATTTAGGAAGCTTCTTATTTGGATTCAAATACAGTTCTAACAATTCTTTGGAAAAGATATGAATCATACTGGCTCCATCCATTATCAATAAATCAAAGCTAACACAAAGAATATGTAGATTCTCTGCTATTTTTAATGCACGGAATTCAAATAAAGGCCATTGACTACTATCAAAAACATGATGTGACATTTTATTTCGTTCCTTAATAATTTCCTCTTGTCTTGATTTATCGTCAAGATAAGATAAATCAACTACCTTTATGAGATAATCTGGAACAGTTTCTAGTATTTTTTGTTCTCCAGATGGTAAAATTATACCTCTTAACATTGGATGTCGTTGAATCATTTCTTGTAAAGCTTTATTCAACCTTTCTATATTAACTGGTGTCTCTATTTCTACATAACTATGTGTAGACACCCCTCCCATTTCAAACGTATTCTCTCTTCCTAGCCAATAGGCTGTTTGTACTTCTGTTAATGGAAAAGGATTATATAAATTTTCCCAGTCTGCTGTCTTACTATCATGTTCTTCATGTATTATTTCTTCTTGTTTGCAGGATTCAATTTCTTTTGAAAGTTTAAAAATCGTTCTCAATTCAATAAACTTTTTAATTCCCACGTTTATTTTAAATTCTTTATTTATGGAATTCACCACTTGTATCATAGCAATAGAATTACCGCCTAATTTTAGAAAATCACTGTGTATATCAATAGGGGATATACCTAATACACCTTCCCATATACTACCGATTTTTTTCTCTACCTCTGTATTTGGATACTCGATATTTAAACTCTTATCATCTTCTATCAACTTAGGTTCTGGCAACACTTTACGATCGATCTTTCCATTCGGAGTCAGTGGCAATTGCTCTAATTTTACAAAATATTGCGGAATCATATATTCTGGCAACTTTTGTACTAGATATTCTCGAATAGTTTCCATGACTTTTTCATCATCTACAACAATATACGCACATAGGAATTTTTTCCCGTTTGAATCTACTTGATCTATTACTACTGCTTGTTGAACATTCTTATGCTCTAATAATTGATTAGACACTTCACCTAATTCTACTCGGTATCCTCTTATCTTAATTTGTTGATCTTTTCGACCTAAAAATTCAATATATCCTTCTTTTCTTAACACTCCATGGTCCCCTGTTTTATACAAACGGCCCAATGTAGGATGTTCTATAAATGCATTTTTTGTTTTTGTATCATCATTTTTATATCCTTGTGCTAGGCCTATTCCTCCAATATAGAGTTCTCCTTCGACCTCTACTGGACAAACCTGTCCTGCATAATTTAAAACATAAAATTTTTGATTCGCTAATGGCATTCCGTATGGAATGCTTTTCCACTCAGGGTTTATTTCATTAATTGGATAATAAATAGACCATATTGAAGCTTCAGTGGCCCCTCCTAATGAATTAATTTGCGCTTTTCCAAAATATTTCCGAATTTTCTCTGGTAATGTCAACGGAATCCAATCCCCACTTAACAATACAAGACGTAATTCGTTACCTTGATATTCTTTCATAGATTCTATAAATTCAATTGTTAAATCCATAATAGCCGGAACCGAATTCCAAATGGTAATACCATACTTGTCAATTGTTTCTATGACTTCTTGAATATCCCTTTGATCCTTAATCTGAACAATTGAAGCTCCACTACTCAAAGCACCAAAAATGTCATATACAGATAAATCAAAACAAATAGATGAGAGACCAATAAAACGATCATCTTCATTTACTTGGAATTTTTGATTCATATCTAAAATGGTATTAACTGCTGATTCATGAGTAATTATTACCCCTTTAGGCTTCCCTGTGCTTCCAGAAGTGTAAATAATGTAAGCTATATCATCTGGACTATTTTCATTCTCCACATCTTCTATAGAACAAGAATGTAAACCCTCTTTTGAATACACATCCGGTGTCAATAATAAATCACATTGGCTATTATTTAAGATGTAGTCAATACGTTCTTGTGGATATTCTGGATCTACTGGCACATATGCTGCTCCTGTTTTTAAAATCCCTAAAATATTTACAATCGTATCTGGGCAACGTTGTGCAAGCACCCCAACTAGTGAACCTTTTCCTACTCCTTTTTCTTGTAAATATCTTGCGACTTGATTAGATTTTTCATGTAATTCTTCATATGTCAAGCTCTCTTCTTCCATAATAACCGCTGTATAATCTGGTGTTTTCTGTGCTTGTCTAACAAATAAATTGTGTAATGTTGTTTTTTCAGTTTCTTTCTCGGTTTGGTTATACTGCTTAACTATATTTTCATCAACCTTAGGAAGAGTTAATTGAATTAAATCTTTCGATTCCACTAAATGATGTAACATATCGATGTATTGAGAAAACATCGATCCAATAACCTGTTCATCAAATAAGTCCTCTACATAATCCCATGTAATCTGTAAATCTCCCTTTATCTCCATAACTTGATAATCCAAATATACTTGAGAAGTTTGAAAAGAGCTTATTTTTACCTCTCCAAAATTTTCCCAACTAAATTTATTATTTTCTGTTAACATACTAGTAAATACAATTGGCATAGCCACTTCTGTACCTAATTCATGCAATTTGCTATATTCCCTAATAAATTCCACACCATCATAGTTTTTATGATCTAACGCTTGAATTAAAGATCTTTGAATACGTTGAGCACTTTCACTAAATGCTTCTTCCCCTTGCAATTCAATATCCATTAATAATAGCGAAGTAAAGTCCCCCACAACATGTTCTATCATTGGATGGACTGGAAGACGATTAAATACTGTTAAATTCAATGCAAATCTCTCCACATTACTCCAGATACTTAATACTTTTGCATACGTTGTACACAATAATACTGACGGAGTAATGTTCATGGATTTCGCAATATTCTTTAAGGAGTCCCATTCCTTTTTATTCAAATTAAATTGTAATCTATTAAAACGTGGCTTTGTTAACAATTTTGGATTTTGTAACAAAGGTAACGATGGAGCTGGTGGGAAATCCTTTAATTTTTGTAACCAATATTCCCTATCATCCATATATTCATCTGTATTCTTTTGTTTTTGATAACTTAACATATAATCTCTAAAAGAAATCTCTACTTGTGGCAATTGTATATTAGGGTTTTTATAAAATTCCATTATTTCAGATCCTACAATTTGCATACTGATACCATCTGCTATTATTGCGTCAAAACTAATACAAAGTATATGTCTATTATCTGATATTTTGAATGCCTTATATTCAAATAGAGGCCATGTGTCCGACTTGAAAATAAAATGGGACATTCGTTCCCGTTCTTCTTTAATTATCAGTTCTTGTTCTACTGCATCTAGATGTTGGATGTTTTCTATTTCGATTTTGTATTTAGGAACATCTATAAGTATTTGTTGTTCTCCAGTAGGCAAAATGATTGCTCTTAACATCGGATGGCGTTCAATTACTTTTTGCAAACTATCATTAAACTTTGTTATATCTAAAGTTGTTTCTATCTCATAGTAACCATGGGTAGAAACGCCGCCTAACTCAAATTGATCATCTCTTCCTAAAAGATATGCTGATTGTACAGCAGTTAGCGGAAAGGGTTTATGTAAATTTAAAGGGTCTGGATAGGCAGATATTAATTCATTATTATTCTTTTTCTCTTGAATTGATTCAGCTAATCTAGAAATTGTTCTATTTTCAAACAAAGTACTTACTGTAGTACCTAAGGAGTACTCATTCTCTAGACAGTTTACAATTTGAATAGCTTTTAAAGAGTTTCCACCGAGCATAAAGAAATCTTCTTCAATACCTATCTTTTCAAAGCCCAAAACTTTTCCCCATATTTCCGCTATTATTCTTTCTTTATCATCTCTTGGTTCTATATACTCTTTTTGTACAACTAAGGCAGGATTAGGTAGTGCCTTCTTATCCAATTTCCCATTAATAGTTAGTGGCATTTGATCTAATTGTATTACCGCCTTAGGTACCATATAACTTGGTAAATTTCTTGATATAAAACCTTGCAACTGTTCAATTGAAATTTTTTCTTTCCCTTGAATATATGCACAAAGATAACTTGAACCATCCTTATTTCCCCATTTGAGTACAACTACATCTGTTACATCTCCAAATTTTAAATATTGTTTCTCTATTTCCTCCAGCTCTAAGCGATACCCATTAATTTTCACTTGAGAATCGTTTCGACCAATATATTCTATTTCACCATTTGGAAGCCATCTAGCTAAATCTCCTGTTTTGTACATCCGTTCTTCTAAAACAAAAGGATTTGAAATGAACTTTTCATTTGTCATTTCAGAAAGATTTATATACCCTTTAGCTAAACATTCCCCAGAAATATATAATTCTCCAATTTCTCCTACTGGTTGTACATTTTTCTCTTTATTTAATATGTAACATTTATAATGTGGAAGCGGTTTTCCTATAGTTACGTGTGTTTCATTAGTAAGTTCTTTAATTGTGGACCAGATTGTTGTTTCAGTAGGACCGTATAAATTAAAAATTCTTGAATCTGTTATAGTTTTAACCTCATTTAATAATTTTGAAGAAAATACTTCTCCTCCTACAAGAAGAATAGAAACCCTTTTTAGACACTTAGAATATTCCTCATTATCAAGTAATAATCTTAATCTAGAAGGTGTCATCTGTAAGATATCTATCTTGTGATTGAAGATTAATTCTTTTATAGCTAAAGGATTGCTACATTGTTTTTCCTTTGCTATAACAACTCTGATTCCATTTACTAGAGCAAATATTGTTTCGACAAAAAATATATCAAAAGAAATACTTGTTAACGCTAAAATTGACATATTCTCTCTCAATGGTATATTCCTAGCCATCCCATCAATGAAGTTACATACTGCTTTATGTTCGACGCTTACTCCTTTAGGTTTTCCAGTTGAACCTGATGTGTAAATAATGTAAGCTGGCCCTTGTCCTAGATCCTCTGCATGTCTATTTTTAAAGTTTGTAGATTCAGAACCTAATTTTTCTCGATCTAAAACAATGGTATTTGTACTAAGCTTTATACCTTTTAGTGCAAATTTACTAGTAATTACAAAAGACGCATCACTATCTTCTAACATATAGTTTATTCTGTTAACCGGATTTATTAAATCAATTGGCAAATACGTGGATCCTAATTTTAAAACTGCTAAAATTGTGGCTACTAGATCTAACGATCGCTCTAACATGATTCCTACAACCATATCCTTTTTCAAACCTTGCTTCTGTAAGTAATTTGCTAACTGATTTACTTTATCATTCAATTCTTGATATGTGAGCTGTTCACCATTAAACTGGATAGCAACCATATCACGATAAATTTTAACGTTATTTTCAAAAAGTTCAGATATATTATTTTCTAATACCTGATACTGCATGTTTTTACTATTAAAACCTTCAACAATTTCTTGCTTCTCTTTAGTAGATACTAATTCGATATTAGAACATTTACAATTCATATTATTTAAAACTTGTTCTAATATATTTTGATAAAATTCCAACATTCTGCAAATTGTTCTTTTATTATATGACATTTTATTATAAAATAATTCAACCCAAAAACTATCCTTGTCTTTTATACAAATAAAGTTTAATGTACTCGGCTGATTAGAAAGATACTCACCCACATAAGATATAGAATGTATTGTTTCAAAAAGTAAATTAACATTAAACTTTTCATTAGAATCTAATGACTTGCTAATATCTCCCAAAGGATAGTATTGCTTATTATATACATCCAATGTAGTATTCTTCACATTTAAAAGTAAATCTTTAAACTTAAGATTTTGGTCTACAATATTGTAAAGCGGCAATAGTTTATTTATTTTTTGTGAATTTTCATCAACACTTTGATACATAGGTGTTCCTATTGTAATTTTTCTTTGCCCACTTATTTTATACATTAAAACTTTTAATACAGTTTGCATAAATACATATATTGATAAGTTTTGACTTTGGCACATCTCAAAAAGCAGGTTAGCTACATTGCTTTTAATATGAATTTTTTCAATACCTAAATCTAATTTTTCCGAATGATTGTCAGCTGGAATTTTACATTGTTGTATTTCATTTAACGTAGTAACCCAATACTCTTCAACTTCTTTTAATTCGTCTATATCTATATTTTTGTTTACAGTTTCAAGGCTCATGTTTACATTCTCCTATTTCCTAAATTCTATTGCTCTAATTTTAATCCACCTTCAATAACATGTAGTAACACTTGATTCCCTTGTAACTTAAAATATTTTTTAACCTTATCAAAGTGTAAATCTCCTATTGAACATAAACCTATACCTTGATGCTCAGCCACAGATGTTAGTGTTGCCGTAATAATTCCTGCTTCAATTAAAGCATATGAATAAGCATTCCCACCGTACTTTGCCATAGAAGATTCAGAATTATATATCATGAAAATAGAAAATGCTGAAGACTCAAATATATTTTTATTATTATAGAAATGTACATCTTTAGTAATTAAAGCCATATCATCAACAAGATATATACTATGGCTGACAGGATGGTAATAATACAACCCTCTTCTAACCCCATCAATTCTATTTTTCTTAATATAGATAAATATATCAATTGGGTATAATCCTCCCGCACTACCATATGCATACTTAACTTCTTTTTTGTTTTTAATTTGCTGAAGAACTCCGAATAAGTTTGAAAAAACATCTTGAGATATCTTGGTAGTCTCGTCAAAAACGCGCTGTGATCTCCTTTCAAACATGGATAGAACTGTGTCATTTGGCTTAAGTAGTTCTATTTTCGTTTTTTTACAACCTTTAAACATACGATTTAACTGTCCGTTTGTATAAACATCCAGTTTTTCTTTATCAAACATAAGATTCTCATCGTATTTTTGAAATAATTTAGTCTGAGATTCAAACAAATCTTTTGGATTTAAAATGGATTTAATTAAAACTTTTTTTTCAATTAAAAACATAATCAATTCTTGTATTTCTTTTTCATCTATATTAGAAAATCTATCAATTAGTTCGTTGATTTCAATTCCATTCTGAGTACAAAAATAAAATTCAGGAAAAACCTCAACTGCAACTGTAGGTGCATTATATTCATTTATGATAATACGATTTCCACTCTTTTCCCAATGCATTATAGGAGACCAAAAATAAATATTTTTTTCTTGCATATTAATTCTCCTTTTATTAAAAATTAAAATCTGCCACGATATGTTTTTTTGATTTATTAAAGTTCTCTACTATTCTCATTCTCTCTAATCTAGTTAAAAGTTCAATTTCTTCAAGCTTTAACTTCGGATTCTCTATAATTTGTTCTATAATATTAACTAATCTTCCTAGCATAAGTTTTACTGTTTCTTTTTTATACAAATCCGTACTATATTCCATAGTAAGCCTGTATTCTTTTCTTTTTTCATTAATTATTAGATTTAAATCAAACATAGAAATATTTTTGTTTATATCATATAAATTACAACTAACATCTAGGTTATCCATCAATTCATTTTCTAGAGTTAAATAATTTATCATCACATCAAACAGAGGCATTCTTGATGGATCTCTATTTATATCGAGCTGTTCTACTAACTTCTCAAATGGATAATCTGAATTCCCATACATTTTTATATTTTTTTCTTTAACTTCATTTAAAAACTCATCAAATTGCTTATTTCCATTAGGATAATTCCTTAATGGAAGACTATTTACAAACATTCCTACTACTGAAAATAAATCTGGTTGTTTCCTACCATCTACGGGCACACCAATAACAATATCTTTTTGATGTGAGTATTTCGATAGTAATACATTATACGCTGCAAGAAAAAACATAAATGGTGTTACTTGTTGTGCTCTTGAAAACATTCTTATCTGATTTGTCATCTCCTCAGTAAGAAATAAATCAACTTTTTCACCTGTTATTTTTTTTACAGGACTCCGATTAAAATCAGTAGGTAAATTCAATTTGGGAACCGAATTTAAAAACTCTTCTTTCCAAAAATTTAATTGTGAATGTGTTTTCTTTTTCTCTTCAGGTGAGTTTCTCCATTCTAAATAATCATAGTATTGCAGAATATCTTTCTTTAATTTATTTCCTTTATATAGCTGTATTCCTTCTGTAATTAGATTTTTTATTGCTGTTCCGTCAGCAATCATATGATGAATATCAAAAAGTATTAAATACTTTTTGGTATTAATTTTAATCAATTTTATACGCATTAATGGCGCACATTTTAAATCGAACTCTTGAACAAAGTCCGCGATTAAATTATCTACTTCAGTCTCTTTGATTTCACAATATTCTACATCTAAATCTAACTTGTCATTAATTATTTGAAACAGATTTTGATTTTCCCATAAAAATGATGTTCTTAATGAAACATGTCTTGCTATTAATTTTTCGCACACTTGTTGAAACTTATCATAATTTATCTTTCCTTCTATAAAGATTCCATGCGGTAAATTATATAAAAGTTTGTTGTCATACAACTGACTATGCATATAAATCTGTTTTTGAGCAAATGAAGCTTCATATTTTTTTGCTCCCTTGTTAACTGTTATTCCCTTTTGAGAAATCACATCACCCATACTTAACTTTATTACCTTCGACATCCCAATAATTGTAGGAGCCTCGAATAGTTTGTTTATAGGGATATATAGATTAAATGATTCTTCTATCATACTATTTAATAAATTGGCCTTTAAAGAATCTCCACCTATTTCAAAAAAATTATCTGTAGGTCTTAAAATAGTTTTATCGAAAACCTTTTCCCACAATGATTGCATTTTTCTTTCAACATAATCAATAGACTCAACTTGTATATTATCTATCAATTCCAACCCATTTTGCTCTTTTTTAATTTCTTCCAATAATAAAGTGTACATCCCTTCACGATAACATTGTGCCAAAAAGAGTCTTCTTACTTTCCCACTAGTCGTCTTAGGTATTTTTTTTATGGGAATAATATTTTTTACAGGTATCGCAAACATTTCTTGTATAATTTGTTTTGCTTGGTGAAGTAATGGAATAAAACTTCTTATCTTTCCTTTATACAAAATAAATAGAATTAATTCATCTGTATGTTTTTGTTCATTAAACACTCCACAAGCTACAACTTTTCCTAATTCCATAGAAGGTAGTGATTCAATCATTCTTTCAATATCATGTGGATATATGTTCTGTCCATTTATAATTATTATTTCCTTAGCTCTACCAGTAATGACGATTTCACCATTCATCATAAAACCCAAATCCCCTGTTTTTAACCAACCATCACTAGTTATTGTTTCATTTGTTGCTTCTATATTGTTATAATATCCCTGCGTTACATTATCCCCTCTAATTTGAATATTACCAATATACATATCTTCCATAACATTATTTTTATTATCACAAATTCTAACCTGACAAGAATCTACAGGAAATCCTACTGCAACAAATGGAGCTGCATCTTCACTTTCACTACCCACTTCTTTTACTTTTTTACCAAAATTTAAATTTTGACGTTGTAAATAGATTGGATTGATTTCTTTATCTATTGTTGGGCCCGAAATACCGACAGTAGCTTCCGCCATTCCATATACTGGATACATAGATGTGGTTTTTAAATCATATGGTGTCATACGTTTCAAAAATTCATTAACTGTATTAATAGCAATAGGCTCAGCGCCATTTAAAATTAATCGTATACATGAAAGATCCCAATTCTCTGCATATTTTTCTTTAAAATATTTTAAGAAATAATGATACCCAAAGTTTGGTGAGCTTAATATTGTAGTTCTATATTCATTTGCCTTCTTTAACCATAAAATCGGGTTGCGAATAAACAGCCATGGATTCATATTCACTTGGTTAATCCCCTTAAATATAGGCATAAGATGGCAACAAATTAATCCCATATCATGGGTCAAAGGCATCCAACTTAACATTGAATCCAATTCACCAACTTCTATTCTTTTAACAATATCTCTAATGTTTGTAAGTAAGTTATGGTGAGTAAGAATAACTCCTTTAGGCGCCCCTGTAGAACCCGAAGAAAACTGTATAAAAGCAATATCTTGTTGCTTAGAAGAATAAATTACCCCCTCCTTCACTATATTTATTAATTCTTCTATAAAGATAACCCTTTCACCAATCATTTTTTCTTTATTTTTTATATCGGAATTTCGTAAAAATAAACTTAACTTTTGGTGTGTGTTTTTATCAGTTACAATATAAGGATTCGAAAGGTTCCCCCATACATTTACTACTTTCATTTTATGCAAATCATTGTTCCCTACGGTAATAGGTACAGGAATCATCCCTCCTAAAATACATGCCCAAAACAAGTACATAAATTGTTCATTATCATCTATTTGAAAAATCACTTCATCCTGGGGCTTTAAACCTTTTTTTTGTAAATTATATAAAACGCCTTTTGACTTTTTGTATAAATTTTCAAACGATATAAATTTTTCTGTATTACTATTCATTATTATGGTAATACCTTTATTCTTAATCTCTCTCTTAGATTCTAGCATCTCTATTAATGTTTTCATTCGATTACCCCTAGATTATTTTTAATTGATGATAATTTTTTTCATCAATTAATGTGTTATTTATAATTTTGGTAATGTCCCCAACATGCTTATTTATAAAAAAGTGGTCATCATTAAACAAATGAAAAGAACATTGTTCAGTAGAAAATTCTCTCCATTCCTCTAATTCTTTAATATCAATTAACTGGTCTTGAATACCATTAAGAATAGTCATAGGAACTCTGACTTTTTCATTTCCATATATAAATCTATGTTCATAATTTTCAACAATTTTAAAATCTGATTTCAAAATCGGCATAAAAATCTCCATTAATTCTTCGCAAGCCAACACTTCTTTAGGTGTTCCTCCCAAAAGAAGAACCTCATTTTTAAATTCCTCATCGGGTAATTTGTGCATAGAAGTTATAGATTTTTTATTAGGTGAATTTCTTCCTGAACAAAAGAGATGTACAGGAAGATTATTATCTTTCTGCTGTATAACTCTTGTTAACTCATATGTAATTAAACTTCCCATACTATGCCCAAATAAGGCATATGGTTTTTCTAGTAGCTGATTTCTAATTTTCATATATACATCATCAATTAACTCTTCAAATTCTTCATATAACGGTTCAGTGATTCTATTTCCTCTACCAGATAACTCTATTATTTTCAAATCAATCCCAGGGTGCAAATACTTCTGCCATCGCATATAATAGGTTGATGATCCTCCCGCAAATGGGAAACAAAATAAATTTATTCCTCCCATCTCACCCCTCCTTTACACTTTACTTTGACTCTTTAAGATAGTTATTGTACATCGATGCGCAGGTAGCAACAAAATGCTCACTTGTAACATTGTTCATCTCATCATTTCCAATTGCCACCATATTGATTAAGTAGGTAAATAATTGACCATAAAACATAGCAGAAATCAATTTAAAATCCTTCAATGGGATTTCACCTTTACCATGTAATTTATTTAAATAGGTAACTAAGTGATCTATCAAGCGCATATTAATTTCATTAAATAACCCTTTCATTTCTTCATTTTGTCTAGCTTCAATAAGAACAGCCCAAATTTGACTAACCTTCGGTATATTAATTTCCATATAAATATTCCCTAATAAATTTAGGTCATGTTCTACATCTCCAGTTAGTTTGGTTGTTAAATCAGCTAGTATTGCAACAGGTGTAGTTTTCAAAATAATACCCTCTTTAAATAACTTCTCCTTGTTACCAAAATGTCTAAAAATAGTTACTTCACTTACTTTTGCTTTTTCTGCAATTTCACGGGTTGTCGTCGAACTATACCCTTTCTCACCAAACAAGGAAATTGCTGCTTCTAATATTCTTTCTTTTGCTGATATTTTTGTCATTTTAGTTTTTTATCCCTCCTTATTAGTATTGTAAAACAATTATGTTAGTTAGTGTTTACTTACTTTCATTTTAGCGCATTTTTTTCCAAAAACAAGATAAAATTGTAAAATAACTTTAGGTCAATTTAATAATTACAAAAGTATAAATTTCATTTTTTACATAATTCTTTTTAAAAAGGACCCCCAACAAAATCAAACGTCTCTTTGCCTACATCTATGAAATTGTGCAGATAATATGCAGATATAAATTATCATAAGTACACATATGATGAAATGAACGGTAGGACAAGGAGGTATCATAATGTTTGCTTATACGTTAACTACCTTAACACTTTGCTGTACCTCAATTCTTATTACATCCAATATTTCTAAACGTAAGGGTACCCTAATGGAGTATATGGTATTTATTATGTCTTTTAGTATGAGTATCGGTTTAAGTATTGGTTTTTATTTAGGCATTCTCTTTAAGGGGGAATTACTATATTCTACTTTACTTGCTATTTTAATTAGTGGTTTTATCGGTTTTTTAGTGGGTCTACGTTTTCACCTATATACTGCTTTAGAAGGAATGTTTTCTGGATTAATGGCAAGTATGATGGGAGCAATGATTACAGAAATGTTAAATGCTCAACAAGCTCATAGTATATTGTTCATTAGCCTTTTACTTACTATAACAATAACTATGTCATGTATGATTCAGTTTTTATCAGAAAGTTTTTCTGCTGTTATTCAGCGACGTTTTCCATTATTACTGTCAATTGGTGTAGTAATTATCCTGACTATATTTGTAACGTTCCCAGAGCATATCCCGCCCACCTCTTCCACAGAAGAACAACATAAACATTAACAACTATAATCGATCCCCTCTACTATTTCATCATAGTAGAGGGGATCGATTTCATTATTTTTATTTCTTAACAGACAAAGATAAAAACACTTTGAATTGTTAGTTCAAAACTTCTAAATCTATGAAATTCTCTTTGCTTGAGAAAATATACTATTCCAGGTTGAAATAATAAAGCGAAACTTTAATCAGTAGGGGTTTTGTTCATCCCCACTGATTATCAGCCCTCACCAATCGGGCTTTTACGGGCAGTTGATCCCCAACCTAACTTCTTCGCTTTCGCTGAATTTTGAGACGTGGGGCTTACTGCCCGTTAGTGCGGGATAAATTTTCAATTAACCAATATATATTTTTGGATCCATAGCATTGCTCTTCTTTGCATTCCATTCACCTTTATGGATTTCAAAATGTAAGTGCTGTCCTTCAGATTGTCCTGTATTCCCCATTATGCCAATTTGTTGTCCTTGCTTCACTTTTTGACCAGCAGAAACAGGACGACTCTTTAAATGAGCATATACAGTCGTATATGTTTGTCCGTTAATATTGTGAGAAATAAACACAACATTACCATAGCTTGTAGAATAATAAGAGCGAGTGATTACCCCCTCTGCGGCAGCAACAACTGGCACTGTTCCTGAAGCAGCAATATCTAATCCATGATGCATTTTCCCACCACGTTTCTCAAATCTAGAAGTATATCTTCCTGCAGCTGGTTGAATAAAGTCATTTGTTTTATTTACCTCTTGGGATTGCCGCCACTTCTCTGCATCAGTCTCACTTGTTTTTGATAAAAATTCACTTGATACATAACCGTTTTTACCGTTGTAATTAATTTTCAACCAGCCATTTTGTTCAAATAGAACCTGTACTTTTATTCCTTTTGATAATGCACCAATTACACCATGATTTGTACCAGCGCCGTTTCTTACATTTAACACGTTTACGTTAACATAGTAGTCACCAACTGTTGCCCCAGTAGATAGATTACTAGTTTCAGGTTTTGATGGTGTACCTCCTTTAACGAATTTTACATATTCACTACTTACATAACCAGTTCTTCCATTATGATTAATTTTCAACCAGCCATTTTCAACGCCAGTTACTTGCAATATTCGTCCGTTTAATACACCACCAATTACACTATGGTAAGTAGCAGGGCCCGTGCGAACACGTAAAGAAGTAGCGTTTACAATGTATGTGCCGTCAGTTTGAACCGTAACATTCTTTTGTTGTTCATTTGTTTGGTCTACATTTGCATTAGAACCACTCTTTGAAATATAATCTTTACTAATATAAGCAGTTTGTCCACTATAGTTAATTTTGACCCAATCTTGAATTTCACCAGTTACTTGAACAACTTGTCCTTTATGTATAGAGCCTAAAATTGCATGGGAAGTACTTGGACCTGTACGTACGCGGAGAGAAGATACGTTAACTTTGTAATTGCCACTCGCTACTTGAACTTTTCCATTGTTATTGTCGCTTCCATTTGAACTACCGTCTATTACAAATTGACTGCTTACATAACCTACTTCTCCATTATGATTAATTTTTAACCAACCGTTTTCTTCTCCAATAACTTGTAAAGCTTTCCCTTCATATACGCGCCCCATTATTGCACTAGACGTATTTGGCTGTGTGCGAACACGTAATACATTAGCAGTTACAGTTTTACTACGACTCATGCTTACATTTGTCTTCGCTGATACATTATTTCCCGAAACAAATTCACTACTTACATAGCCAGTTTTTCCTTTATGATTAATTTTCAGCCAACTGTTTTCTTCTCCAATAACTTGTAAAACTTCTCCTTCATACACGCGTCCCATTATTGCACTAGACATATTTGGTTGTGTGCGGACACGTAGAGCATTTGTATTTACTGTTACTTGATTTTCATATTTTACTACATCAGTCGTTTGCTCATGCTTCGTGTCTTTTGGTATAACAGTATTTTTTGCTTGAGCAGTACTAATAAATACACTTCCTGTAACAGAAGCTACTGCTACACTAGCTAAAATCTTTTTCATAAGTACAAAACACCTTCCTATAAACACATTCAAGTATCATTATATTTTTCCCACTTAAACCATTCAGCAAAATTATTCTTTTACTTCCCATATTAAATTTCTAATCATTCACAATAATCTATATCTAGTAATAAAAGAAATTTAAATTCATAACACTCTGAAAATCCTCTCATTCTTTCAATCGAACACTACACAATGTAGTTTTAATTACCAAAAAAATACCGAAAAAATAATCACCTATAATTAATACTACAAAAATAAAAAAATCATAATTGAATCCTTCTTCATTTAACTCATAATTTTGCTTGAATATCTGACTTCTCCTTTCACACTACGAATTGTAGTATAAAATAAAAGAAAGGTCAAATATAAGTATTCAATCTTGTGGAACTACAATATAATACAATAAATTTATCCACTTCTAATCAAAAACCACCATGTTTTTTAATTCTTAAATAACAAGAAACATTCTCACCTTGTAAACTCTTTCTACAGGATAACCTTCTCGTATTATCTAAACTTTTATAAAAATAATATTCCCAATTCACAACATGACATATAAAAGCAGCAACCTATTAAGATAACTGCTTTCATCATTAATAAACTACATGATTTTCACATTATTCTGGTTTATTAGGAATATTAGGGTTTGGAACATAACCAGATTCATAATCTGTATAGTTCACTTCCGTTACCATCCCTGCTGAAGCATGATGTAGGTCGTGACAGTGGAACATCCACTCACCAGGATTGTCTGCTACAAAGGCTACTTCATATTCTTCTCCTGGCCTCAAATTCAATGTGTCTTTAACAATCGGAGAACCTTCTATCGGTTTTCCATCTTTACTCAACACCTGGAAGAAATGACCATGTAAATGCATTGGGTGATCATCCATTTTAGAACGATTTACCAACTTCACTTTTACTAAATCACCCTTTTTTACTTGAATTGGGTCAATATCCGGAAATACCTTTCCGTTAATTGTATATACCATTTCATTTCCATTCATTTGCGTATTTAAGTCCATATTATATGTGGCAGTATACTCTTGATTTAACGGGAAACTTCCTAATTTTTTAGTACCATATTTCATGATATCTACTTTCGGTAATTTTTCTTTTTCGTCTGCTTTATCTTTCATCTCTTTGCTGCCATCATATTCAATAACAGCTTTCATTCCTTTTGCACCTTTATTTTTCGAATGGTCTTCAACATACCATTTCCCAGTTTTATTAGCAGTAAATTCAATATCATAACGTTCACCCGGTGCGATTGAAATTACTTTATCCTTTATAACTTTTGGATCATTTATTGGTTGACCATCTGTCGCAATTACTTTTATATCATGACCGTGAACATGTATATTATGTGATAGATAACCAGCATTAACGAGTCGAAGACGAACTTTATCTCCCTTATTCACTTTCAATGGCACTACTAAATCACCGCTTTTTCCATTGATTGTGAATAAATCATACATACTCATATCATGACCTTCCATCTTCATATTTCCATGGTCCATTCCCGCCATATTGCCAGAGTCTTTTTGATCACTGCCCATGTCCATACCAGAATGAGCCATGCCGTTCTTATCATCATTCTTTTCCTCATTTTCATTACCTTTAGATTTATTACCTATTTGCCCTTTTGTCATTTCTTTTAACTGCTTATTCATTTCTTCTTTATCTGTAACCCATTCATCCAACATTAATGTGTAATCTTTATCATATTTTTCCTTTGTATCTTCTACAATGAGCGCTCCATACAAACCTCTATCTAATTGATTTACAGAATCTTGATGCGAGTGATACCAGTACGTTCCTGGTACGTTCGCTTCAAATTCGTAAGTGAAACTTTTTCCTGGTTCAACTGCATCTTGTGTCACGCCTGGAATTCCATCCATGTTATTTGGGACAGGATATCCATGCCAATGAATAGATACTGGTGCAGATAATTCATTTTTTAATGTCACTTTCACCTTTTCACCTTTTTTCACCCGAATTTCTGGACCAGGTGATGAGCCATTAAATGTCCAGACTGGAACAATAACACCGTTACCTAACTTTTGCTTTTCTTCTTTCGCTACTAAAGTAACTTCTGGTCCTTTTTCAACCTTCAATGGTTTTGTAGCTGTTTCAGCCTGTATTGTTTTTTTATCTTTCATATTTTTATGATCATTTGTTGTATTTGTGGCCAAAGAACATGCAGCAATTAAAAATATTACAGAGACCGTAACAGCTGTTAATACAAATCGCTTCATGGAAAATCCCTCCTTTTTCTTTTTCAAAATCATTATAGAACTTGATTTTCAAGAAAATAAGGAGATGTAATTAGATAATACGTAAGCTAATTGGAAGATTACTAAAAGCGGAGACATTACAAGAGGCGAATATTTTAAAAGTATAAAATACTTCCCTTGTAGCGACTATATTAGCCGTTCTCATATTTATTTTGACGTTATTTCTTAAGAAACAATAACACTGCTATTATTAAATAAGAAAAATGTAGCTAAAATGCTCTTCACAAAAGAACTTAGATTTTTGTATAATAAGAACTAATGTTCCTCACAAGGAAACAATGGACTCAAATTACACAAATATATCAAATAGAAGAGGATTGATATACGATGAAAATTGATAGACCAAAAATTTCACCAGAGTTATCTTCAAAGAATTTTCAAGATATTTTTTATGAAAAAGATCCAACATTGGAAGTGTGTGAAATTATAGACTCCACTTTCGAAAATGAATCTGTAGATAGAGTGCGATTATATGATGCGGTGATAAAAAACTGTAAGTTTACTAATACAGACTTTAGCAATATTGATATTACAGATGTTTGTTTTGAAAACTGTGATCTATCAAATGTTAATTTAAGCAATTCTTCTGTTCACAGAGTCGAATTTAAAAACAGTAAATTAATCGGAGTAAATTTCACAGAATCTAGCTTAGGAAATGTTAAATTTGAGAATTCAATTTTGAATTTAGCGGCATTTGGAAATTCCAAACTAGAAAAAATCATCTTCAATGAAACTTCATTAAATAATGCAGATTTTTTTGACTGTAAACTTAAAAAAGTTGAATTCCAATTATGTAGTCTTGATGAAGCTAATTTTGATCAGACATCACTGAAGGGGATAGATATTAGTTCTTCTACCTTTGATACACTTACAGTTTCAGTGAACGATTTAAGAGGATGTAAAGTATCAACATATCAAGCTGTTCAGTTTGCTACTTTATTAGGATTAATAATTAAAGATTAGTATTTCGAAGAAAAGAACCCTATCCCGAATCATGGATTTTTTAATTGTCCACGATTCGAGATAAAGTTCAAATAAATTAGTGATGACTCTTTTATTATTTAACTACAGCTTGGTTTCCTTTTACATGTTCATTATTTACACTCATAAATTCTTCAATTTCTTCAACTTCCCTAATGATATCTTTTGACAAGTTTTCATACCCGTCTTTCGTTACAAGAATGTCATCTTCAATACGAATTCCAATTGATTCTCCTTCAATATAAAGACCAGGTTCAATTGTTATAACCATACCTTCTTCTAACACTCTATCTTTATATGTTCCTACATCATGTGTATCTAAACCAAGGAAATGGCTGACACCATGATAATAGTAGTTTGATAACTCTTCATCTTCTTGAATTAAACCAATTGCTTTACACTCTTCTGCCAGTACTTTTTTTGTATGCTCATTTAATGCAGCGAACTTTAATCCTGGCTTAATAAGTGCTGTTGTTTCTTTTAATGCTTTTAATACAATATTATAAATTTGTTTTTGACGACTAGAGAATGTTCCATTTGCCGGGAATGTATAACTAATATCAGCGTTATAGTAGTCTTTTTGAGCACCTAAATCTAGTAATACTAAGTCACCATTTTGAATTTGTGCATCATTATCTTCATAATGAAGAACTGTAGCATTTTTCCCACTCGCCAAAATTGTATTGAACGCATGGTGCTTAATGCCAGATGATTTCAGTGTAAAATCAAATTGAGCTTCTAATTCATACTCCATCATGCCTGCTTTTGCATTTTTTAACACATTGTAAATACCATCTTTCGTTACAGCAATCGCTTCTTTAATAATTTCAATTTCTTCCTCTGTTTTAAATACTCGTAATTCACAAATGTTCGGATATACATTACCAATTGTTACGTGTGGGTATTTTTCTCTTACATGTTTAGCAAATGCTAATGTTTTTGTCTCCGTACCATTCCAATCACGACGTTCTATATCTAAATATAGATGCTTCGCATTTTCTGTAAAAAGTATATTTGACATTGTCTTTTCAAAGCTATCTAAATATACAACTTTCTTTATACCTGAAATTTTCTCTGCTTCTTCGTTAGAAACTGTTTTACCGACCCATTTTTCCATTACTGGATCTGACTTTTCAATGAAAAGTGTTTCTTCAACACTACTTCCAACCTTTTTCAGCATAAAAATAACATTTGGTTCATCGATTCCCGTTAAGTAGTAAAAATTACGATTCGGTACAAATTTATAATGTGCATCAGCTGACATATGCGGTGCTTGTCCCGCAAATAATATCGTAATAGATCCCTCTGGTAATGTGTTTGCTAATCG
Source organism: Bacillus cereus group sp. BfR-BA-01356 (assembly GCF_022663635.1). Lineage (NCBI taxonomy): Bacteria > Bacillati > Bacillota > Bacilli > Caryophanales > Bacillaceae > Bacillus > Bacillus cereus group sp. BfR-BA-01356. The sequence goes on from NZ_JAKUFX010000021.1 coordinate 47,600, forward strand.
TTCTCTATTTTGAGCAAAAAATGTTGATTTCATAATAATCCCCCTAGTGTTCTATGTATGCTTGTGAAACTAATCATCAATACAATTCATTCTATTATTGTTATAATTTTTCGTCAATTAATAGTACTCATAGCCAAAGGAGAATTTTCATTACTAAGGTCCCTTCCACGCTAAATTATGCATACCACTCCACAATTTCTTGACATTTATTCCATATACTTAAAATCACGTATATAGGAAAGGGGCCTACAAATTTGAAACATTATGTAGCAACAGGGTTAGCAATTACTTCTTTATTAATAATTTCAGGATGTTCTAGCAACGTCGAAACAGCACCAGTGAAGAAAGGAACGGCGCAATCTCAACCAAAAAATACAAAAACAGCAAATACGAATCCGCAAGACTTCTATAAAGAAATTACATCTGGAAAAATCGAGCACATTCATGGAATTGGCTATGCAGGAAATATGCTAGGTGTTTCTATTGCCACTCATAGCGGGATAAAAGTTTATCAAGATGGCAAATGGTTTGAAACTAAGACTGAGCTACATGATTATATGGGATTTCAGGCAACGAAGAACGGATTCTTTGCCAGCGGTCACCCTGAACCAGGTGCAAATTTAAAAAACCCTTTAGGATTATTGAAAAGTTCTGATGGTGGTAATACTCTTGAAAAGCTAGCATTTTACGGAGAATCTGATTTTCATAACCTTGCTGTCGGATATAATACAGAAGCAATTTATTTATACAATGAGCGTCCAAATTCTAAATTACAACAAGGTTTTTATTTCAGTACGAACAACGGACAAGATTGGGAAAATAGTAAGTTAAAAGGTCTTTCAAGTACGATTCATTCCTTTTCCGTACATCCGAATCAATCTAGTGTAGTCGCAGTAAGTGCCAAAGACGGTGTTTACTTATCTACAGATTACGGAAATACGTTTGAAATATTCGCTAAATCACTTGAATCGACCGCAATTACATTAAGTAATGAAGATGTTATTTACGCGCCTATCAATAAGCAAATCGTAACGAAGAAATCAATTGCTACAAATGAGGAGACAAACATACAAATTCCACCTTTAGATCCTAAAGATACAATTATGTATATATCACAAAACCCTCAAAATTCAGCTGAAATTGTATTTGCTACAATGAAAGCAAATGTGTTCCTTTCTACGGATGAGGGCAAAACATGGAAGCAGCTTACTAAAGAAGGAATATTCCAAATTAATTAGAAGGGTGAATATAACGTGTTTTCAATAATTAGTGAATGGAGCTATCAACTCATGTCTCCTTTAATAGATGTCGCGAATGCTACGAAATCAGTACCTCTTTTATTTGCGTTTTTATTAGGCATTGTAGGTACACTTGCTCCTTGTCAATTAACAGGAAACATTAGTGCTATTACACTTTATAGCAACCAATCTTTACAAAAAGGACATGTATGGAAACATATACTTTTATTCATTTTAGGAAAAATAATGGCTTTTACGACGCTTGGACTATTAGTATGGTTTTTAGGAAAAGAGATTCAGCAAATATTAACTTTGTATTTCCCATGGTTACGCAAAATGATGGGACCCCTATTAATTTTAATGGGGTTAATGTTGGCAGGTATTATAAAAGCAAGAAACTTCTTCTCAATCAAATTTATAAGAAAACAAAATGAAACTGGCTCATTTTTACTTGGATTCTTCTTTTCCTTAGCTTTTTGTCCGACTATGTTCGTTCTATTTTTTGGAACGTTAATCCCTTTATCTTTCTCATATAATTATGGTTACTTGTTTCCAACATTCTTTTCGCTAGGAACTGCTCTCCCTATCGTTGGAATTATGTTCATCATCTCTTATCTTGGATTAAATGGAACATTACTAAAAAAAAGTAGGAATATTGGCAAACGCGTTCAACAGGTAGCCGGTGTTCTTCTTATATTAATCGGACTTTATGATACCGCTCTTTATTGGTAATACATACAAAAGATAAGCTTCAGTGAAATGAGCTTACCTTTTGTAATATTATATTCATTTTTTCTTTTGCTGTAGTTGAGCTAATAAGTTCTTAACAAACGCGAGAAACAGCGGGTCATTCTCTTTTTTAGGTGACCATTGCATAATACGTTGTCGTGGAATTGTAATTTCTATCGGCTGTACAATGAAGTCATGAATAATTTGCTTATGTAGTCCTGATAACGGAACGATTGTTATGCCATTAACTTGTATAGTAAGTGCTAATGCTGAACTAATTGATTCTGACTCCATCACTTTATTAACTGTTATTTCATTTTTCATCAAATACGGTTCGAGCACTTCTTTGCAACCAGAAAGCGGCATAATAAAAGGATAATTTTTTATATCATTAATAGTAAGGTTAGGCGGAACTTTTTTTGAAGAAACCATAACATACGGATCTTCACCAATGACATCATAATGAAATCCTTGTATTAAATTTTCTTTTATAGAAATAGAAAAATCTGCACTACCTGATGATAGCCAATCTAACACTTCTTGATAGCTTCCTTCTCGAACTGCAAGTACATATTGACTATGATCAATATTCCCTAGTTGAATACACTCCGCCAAACAATATACAGTAACGGAAGGATACGTAGCTAGTACAATTTTATACAAGCTTTTATTTTTCAACTGGAAAGCTGTTTCCTCAAGTTTTTCATACTCCATTAGAAGTCGATTCACACCAACTAAAAATTCTTTGCCATTTTCAGTTAGAATCGTTCCTTGTCTAGAGCGATCAAATAACGTTATAGCATATCGTTTCTCTAATTTGTTAATAATATGGGTTATTGCTGGCTGTGTCATATGTAATTCCTTTGCTGCCAGACTAATACTATTTAAACGAGCCACATATGTAAAGACTTTAAAATCAAAAACATTCATTCTGTTCTCCTTATATAAAATATATTTATATCATCTATAAATAACCTTCATTATATTTATGAAACCACTTCATTTACACTGAGTATACATCATCAATATTACAAATAGATGAAACTTATATACCCTAGAGGAGTGTTGATTAAATGAGTACTTACATTTTAGTACATGGAGCATGGCAAGGTGAATGGGCATGGGAATTAGTAAAACCTCAACTAGAGGCTTTAGGTCACACTGTTATTACACTAGACTTACCTGGAAGTGGGAAAGATACAACTCCTTCACAAAATATAACGTTAGATTCCTATGTTGATGCAGTAACAGCTAATATAAATCAACAAAATGAAAAGGTTATTCTTGTTGGACATAGTATGGGTGGAATCGTTATTACTCAAACTGCTGAACTTATACCAAATAAAATCGATAAATTAGTATATCTTTGTGCCTTTTTACCACAAAACGGAGAAAGTCTTGGTAGTAAATTAGACGGAGAAGATGGCCCGCAATTCACTATAAATGAAAATGACTTGACTGCTGAACTTATACCTAATCTAATTGAACAAACATTTTTAAATGCTACAGAAGACGGTTCTATTAAAGAAGCATCTTTTAATCAAATGTGTCCTCAACCACTAGGACCCTTCCAACAAGAGCTGAAAATATCTGAAGAAAACTTTGGAGCCATAGATCGCATTTATATTGAAACGACTCTAGATAGAGCGATTCCAATTGATTTTCAGCGCCGAATGAATACAGAAACACCTTGCAAGAAAATTATTACTTTAGAAGCTGATCATTCTCCATTTTTCTCTAAAGCATCGGAACTTGTTCATTACTTAAATGAATTAAACTAAATTTTTCATAAAATAAATAGACACTCACAGGTGTCTATTTATTTTACTAATTAAAAGCTATCTTTACTCTATCTACATTGCCATGCCCTTTTGCTTCATCTACCACTTTTTATACAGTAGTACTGCACCAAATAAAAATACTCCCGCAACAAATGAAGCTACTGGTAACATCTTTATCATTCCATCTGGAAATACGAGCGGCAATAATGGAAATGCATACACTGCTGGAATACGTACACCAACAATTTTTAATAAAATAAGCATTGATATCATATTTAATAAAGTGACTACAATCCATGAATCAATCGCAAAGTACAATATTGTTCCAACAGTTGCAGATGCAGTTAATACGACTATTTGTTTAAAAGCCATTTTTTCATTGTACATCGGCTTTTGAAGTGATTCATACACGACAACTAATATTGGTGGAATAACTGCTAATTGTTCATAACCAGTTATCCAACATAAACTGATCCACACAAAGTTTAGTATTAGAAATACAATCATATACTTATACTGTATATTCACTTTTCGCTCCAGACCACTGTTCAATTTAAATATAAGTACACCAACCATTAATATAAATGTTAAAGCGCAGACCGCGATAACAAATGACCATTCCGTCGCATTTGTTACTAATGGTAATAAACCTGTCGCAATTGATGGTGCTAAATTGGATTGAATTACACGCAAAAACAGCATCATGAATACAAGCGTTAAGCTTACTTTCCCTAAATAGGCTATATCCATTTGATTCACCATAAAACCGATTACAGCTGTTATTGACGGTGCAATAAAAATTTTTTCTGGTTGTCTTAACCATCCTGGCTCACGATACGCCCATAAAGCAATTGCCATCGCCGCTATTTCCGGCAAAATGACTTCTGGATCATTTAATAACACACCCGCTGTTACCATGGCTAAAATAAATAAAATAGCAATCGTATATGAGATGATTGTTTCTTTCTTTGAAATTACTGCATTCATTATTACATACTCCTTTGTGCTCATTTCTTTCATAATGTAAAACAACAATTTTATACCCTACTACGGTATTGTATATTAACATCTTTTCTATTTCAAGTATTAGTAGTCATTTACATTCTCTCTCACCCCATACACTTACAAAACAAGGCATTTTATAGACATTGACACTTATTAAAAGATAGGTTAAAATAACTATACATTAGTAAGTAGCTAATGTAATTAAATCTAACTAGAGGTGAAACAAATGAAAAATATTTTATTCCGTATTAACGAATTGTCCAAAAAAGAAAAAGCAACTGGATTAACAGTTGATGAAAAACAAGAACAACAAATGTTGCGTCAAAACTATACACAAACATTTCGTGGAAGCTTAGATTCCATTTTATTAAACACAAAAATTGTTGATCAAAATGGTCTTAACGTTACACCAGCCGCATTACAAGATGCTCAAATACGTTTAAAATTAAGCAAATGAGTTCCGAGCTAAAGAATTTTAATAAAACATAAACAGAGCTGGATTTCCTATATAGAAATTCCAGCTCTGTTTATTGTCTTTTCTAATTTAGTAAACGAGCGATACATCGCAATTCTCCACGACACAATCATCGCAAATGCAAGTAAGAAAAACATTCCGCTTAACTCTGCCAAATCAATTGATTGGCTTAAATATGACTTTAATGCCACGCGTACAGCTAATAAGCCTACTAAAATAAATATGAATGCTTTTGACGGTTTCATAAATATATGTTCGCCTTTTATTTCGAACTTAGTTGTTTTAATAAGAAAAATAGAAAAGATAAGCCCTATACTAATTGCCTCGACTATTTCTAACGATGTTAATCGAAACTCTGGTAAAAAGTACATCATCCCGCCTGTACTCATAAAAATTGGCGGCAATATAATTTTCTTTTTCGTTACCGGCTTTTTCGCTGCTTTAAAACGTAGAAACATTACCCCAACAGCCATACAAACTGCTACGACACTTGATAAAAGTGCTATCATACTTTCCACTCCTATCTATTTAAATGACTTTTTTAACAAAATCATAAACCAATAAGTAACTACATCCCGCATTATAGAATTTCTTCATTATATTCCTCCTGCTGTAAACTTTCCATATTCGCTGCAATCATTTTATGCAAAGTTTATGAACAGAATATGAACAAAAAAGCCATTCTGCAATTAATTATTGCAGAATGGCTTTTTAACTTATTTTAAATCGTCAATTGTGAAAGCACCTGGAAGTAATTGCTCAACAGTCACTTCTTTTTCATCACCTTTTACATTCGTTAATAATACAGGCATTTTCGGATCACAGAATTCAGCAATTACTTGTCTACACGCACCACATGGTGAAATAGGTCCATCAGTTTCTCCTGTAATAACTAAATAACTAAAATCGCGCTCACCTTCTGATACTGCCTTAAATATTGCTGTTCTTTCTGCACAGTTACATAAACCGTAAGAAGCATTTTCTATATTACAACCAGTATAGATTTTCCCTTCTTTCGTAACTAACGCTGCGCCAACAGGAAATTTAGAATACGGAATATACGCTTTCGATAACATCTTGTTTGCTTCTTCAATATATTTTTTCTTATCCATATTATTTCCCCCTCAAAGTAAATGAAATGATGATTAGTCAGTAATAACTGTATGAACTAATTTAGGAGCCACTGCTGTTTCAGCAATAGAGATGTTCTCATAAATTTTTGCTTTTACATCTTCTACATTTTCACGATTTGCGTAGATTGTTACGAATGGCTCGCCTTCTTTTACTGCATCGCCAACTTTTTTACGTAACATTAAACCTACCGCTAAATCGATTTCATCTTCCTTCGTTGCACGACCTGCACCAAGTAACATAGCTGCAATACCAATCTCATCTGCAACAATGTTAGAAATAACACCTGAAGTTTTTGCAGGTACATCAATTACATACTTAGCTTGTGGCATTTTTTCTGGATTGTCTACAATTGAGCTATCTCCGCCTTGATTGCTTAAGAACTCTTTAAATTTCTCAGTTGCTTTTCCGTTTTTCATCACTTCAATTAGCATTTCACGAGCTTCTTCTAACGTATTTGCTTTTTTCGCAAGTACGACCATTTGACTTCCTAATACAAGTACTAATTCTGTTAAATCTTCTGGACCTTCACCTTTTAACGTATCAATCGCTTCTTTCACTTCTAGAGCATTACCAATCGCAAATCCAAGAGGTTGTGACATATCTGAAATAACTGCCATTGTTTGACGTCCTACATTATTTCCGATACGTACCATTGCATGTGCTAATTCTTTTGCATCTTCTTCTGTTTTCATAAATGCACCAGCACCTGTTTTTACATCAAGTACGATTGCGTCAGCACCAGCTGCAATTTTTTTACTCATAATTGAACTTGCGATTAAAGGAATTGAGTTAACCGTTCCGGTTACATCGCGTAATGCATAGATTTTTTTATCTGCAGGTGTTAAGTTTCCTGTTTGTCCAATAACAGCTACTTTGTCACGGTTTACAATATCAATGAACTGCTCTTTCGTAATTTCAACGTGGAATCCTTCTACCGCTTCTAATTTATCAATTGTTCCGCCCGTATGTCCTAAACCACGACCAGACATTTTTGCTACTGGTACATCTAAAGCAGCAACTAATGGTCCTAATACTAATGTTGTTGTATCACCAACACCGCCAGTTGAATGTTTGTCTACTTTAATCCCTTCAATTGCTGATAAGTCGATCGTTTCTCCAGACTCAACCATCGCCATCGTTAAATCTGCACGTTCGCGATCTGTCATATCTTTAAAGAAGATTGCCATTGCAAGCGCACTCACTTGATAATCAGGAATACTTCCGTCTGTATATCCATTAATAAAGAATTTGATTTCTTCAGTCGTTAATTCTTTGCCGTCACGTTTTTTTGCAATAATATCTACCATTCTCATTACAATCACCATTCCTTTTTATATTATATGAATCTATTAAAATAGTAAGCCAACGATTGTTGCTGATAAGAAACTTACTAATGTTGCACCGAATAGTAATTTCAAACCAAATCTTGCGACTACATTCCCTTGCTTTTCATTTAAACTCTTAACTGCCCCTGCAATAATCCCAATTGAAGAGAAGTTTGCAAATGAAACTAAGAATACAGAGATAATCGCTGTCGTTCTATCTGAGAAATTAAAGTTTCCTTGTGCTAAATCTGTCATAGCGACAAATTCATTTGATACTAATTTTGTTGCCATAATATTTCCGGCATTAACTGCTTCATGCCAAGGTACACCCATAATAAATGCAAATGGTGCAAATGCATAACCAAGAATTTCTTGGAATGAAATACCGATTACACCTTTAAATACTGCATTAATGAATGCGATAAGAGCTACGAAACCGACTAACATAGCTGCTACTGTAATCGCAACTTTAAATCCATCAATAATGTATTCCCCTAATACTTCAAAGAAAGTCTTTTTCTCTTCTTCTTGTACTTCTAACATATCTTCTTCCTCAGTAACTTCATACGGGTTAATGATAGAAGCAATGATGAAGCCACCGAATAAGTTAAGCACTAAAGCGGTTACAACATATTGTGGTTTTAATAACACCATATATGATCCAACGATAGACATAGAAACTGTAGACATTGCTGATGCACATAATGTATACATTCTTTTCTCTGGCAATAACCCTAGTTGTTTCTTAACTGAAATAAATACTTCTGATTGTCCTAAAATCGCTGATGCCACAGCGTTATATGATTCTAGTTTCCCCATTCCATTTACTTTACTTAATGCTAGACCGATAGATTTCACAATAATAGGTAATACTTTAATATGTTGCAAAATACCTATTAAGGCTGATATAAATACGATTGGCATTAATACACTTAAAAAGAACGAAAACTCTTTTTGATTTACTAGTCCACCAAATACGAAATTCACACCGTCAGCAGCATATTTTAATAGCTCTCCAAAACCATCTGCTATTCCGCTTATTAATATATTCCCTACACTTGTATTTAATAATAGAAACCCCAAAATGAATTGTAATATAACCATCGTTATGATTGGGCGATATTTGACTTTCTTTCTATCATTACTAGCAAGCCAAGCGATACCTAAAATCAATACGAGGCCAAAAACACCGATTAAGTATTTCATAAGCCGTTTCCTCCCATTCGTATCCGCTTACATTTTTTTCAATTATTAAAGCAATAGATACACTTTACTTTGTGTATCTATCGCTTTTGACTTCATTAATGATTAGTAGTTATCTGTAGCACCTTTTGCATCATTTAATACGATTGCAACACTAGCACTTGCTCCAACGCGAGAAGCTCCAGCAGCTACCATTTTGTCTGCATCTTCACGTGTACGAACACCGCCAGATGCTTTTACACCAACGTTTGGTCCTACTGTTTTACGCATTAATGCGATATCTTCAGCAGTTGCTCCGCCAGTTGAGAATCCAGTTGAAGTTTTTACGAAATCAGCACCAGCTTTTACTGATAATTCACAAGCGCGTACTTTCTCTTCATCTGTTAATAGACAAGTTTCAATGATTACTTTTACAAGAGCTTTTCCTTTTGCTGCTTGTACTACTTCATAAATGTCTTTTTCAACAAGTTCGTTGTCACCATCTTTTAAAGCGCCTACGTTGATTACCATATCAACTTCAGTTGCACCTTTTGCAATAGCATCTTTTGTTTCAAATGCTTTTGTTTCAGTCGTACTTGCTCCTAATGGGAAACCGATTACAGTACAAACGTCTACATCATGTCCAGCTAGTTCATCAGCCGCTAATTTTACCCATGTTGGGTTAATACAAACAGAAGCGAATTTATATTCCTTTGCTTCTTCGATTACTTTCATAACATCTTCTTTAGTAGTATTAGCTTTTAAAATTGTATGGTCAATTAACTTTGCAATGTTCATTATCTTCACTCCTCATATCTTTTAACAACTTCATTCTAACTCTTGGTTGAACAAATGTAAATATACTTTTGAAATTTTGTTCATTTTTTTTAAGAGTAATTTTCTTGTAGCAAATAAAGCGCATTCTAACAAAGAACACTTCAGATATATAATCAAAATTTTTATGTTAACAATGGTAGTATGTATCTCCATATCCATAATTATTTTTAAAAAGGCAATTTGTGTTCAAAAAAGACTCCTATCATTCATACATAACAAAATAAAAGGCATTCTCAAAATTAACATCTTGAGAACGCCCTTTATTTCTAATCTTTTTGATAATGTAACAATTCTTTTGCTGTATGCTGATCGATAATTAATACATTTGCATACCCGCCACGTAACGCACCATCAATTGCTTTTATTTTTCTATTACCACCTGCAACTAAAATAGAGCGTTTCTTTAATTTCAGTTCCTCTAACTCAATTCCAATGGTACGCTTATTGATTTCTTCACTACTAATATTTCCGTCTCCATCAAAGAAACGTGAACAAATGTCACCGACCGATTGTTTTTTGAGTAAATTTGTTTCATCCTTATCGAAATAACCTAATCGGAATAATAGCGCTTCATCTCGCACTGTTCCTACAGTGAAAATTGCAATATTCGCTTGTTTTCCCATTTCGATAATGTGATGAATATGTCGATCCTGCTCCACTAATTCTTTTGTCACTGCATTATCAAATATAACCGGAAGAGGTAGATTTCTTGGCGTCGTTTGAAAAGCATCTGCAAATAAAGCTATCGTCTCATTCGCATATGTATTTACACTTGAATGACTAATACCACCTTTTAGCTGGACAACCTCTACCCCTTTTACATGTTGCGGTACGATTTTTCTAGCGATTTCATACATAGTCATGCCCCAGCTTACACCAACAATATCACCGTTTTTAACCGTCTTTTCCATATACTCAGCAGCATATTTACTTATATACTCTGTAATCGTTGCATATTCCGGCACTGGAGAAAATACCACATGTGCCTCTAACAAGTTGTACTTTTCTTTCAGTAAATTCCCGACGTTATCTAAATCAGCAAATGGATCAGCGATGCTAATTTGAACAAACCCTTTTTCTTTCGCGTACTTTAACAATCTAGAAATCGTCGGTCTTGAAATATTTAATTTATTAGCAATTTCTTGCTGACTATAATCTGATTGATAATATAATCTTGCAACTTCAACGCTTAATTGTTGTTTATCTTTTTCCATAGTAACTCATTACAAATCCCTTCCTGTATTTCCCTTTCGTTACAAGCATTATACAGCTTTATGCAAAAAAATTCGACTACTGAATTTTATTTAACTGAACTTCTATTACGCTTATTATATATAATGAAATCGTTCAATAAGAAACATGAAACATCATCTAAAGACTACCTTTGCTAAAAACTATTCAAATACCCCTTATAAACAGAAGATACTGTTTATAAGGGGTATTTATTCAATTTAACTTTATAAAAATTGGATGGAAACAATGCAAGTTCTCACTTATTTAGAATAAGTGAAAAGATGATGTTTTATTTGTTCAATAAAATAATGATGGTGTATATTATCGTTAGATACTCGACTTGCCATAATAGCTCCCTCCATTGAAGATGCAAGAAAAGAAGCGAGCGATATAATGTCTATATCTTCTTTAAGTTCTTGTTTCTCTATTCCTTCCTTTATGAGAGAAGCCATTAACATTACTGTATCATCATAACCTTTTGCTGCTGCTTTTTGTAATTCTGGAAATACTCCAGTACTTTCGATTGCGCTATTAAGTAATGGACAGCCTCCAGCAATAGGAGGATTATTAGCTGCATCTTGATATACAAGGAATATTGCAAGGATTTTATCGATTGCATTCTTTTTATTTTCCATTGCTTTATGAAAATGACTCCACATAATCTCACCACTTTTGTCGTAGGCAGCAAGGACAATTTCTTCTTTACTTTTAAATCTACGATAAATAGATCCTTTAGGTAACTCAGTAGCTGTCATTATATCCTGAATGGATGTGCGAGTTATCCCATTAGTATTAAATAAATATAAAGATGTTTCAATAATTTTTTCTTTTACCTTATCAACTTTAGTCATGCTTTGTAATCCTCCTAATGAAAACAATCCTAATATTCTAGGTAATGTTTACCCTCTATTTTCTTAATTTTTTTGTAATTATAAATAAGTTCGGAACAGAAATATCTTATCAATCCCTATCTTATGGAAACCTCAAACAATACAGTTTGAAAAGAAGTTAATCAAATTATATTATCTATATAACTTAAGTGAATTTTCTGTCAAAATAACATGACCGATTGTTTAATTCAGTCATATTATACAACTAATTTTATCTAAAATCGTAGAGGTGTAAAAAATATAGTTAATTTTAACGTATAGACATATGATTATTATATATAATTTTTATTAATATGTTTAGCTAAAGTGTTTGAACTACTCCCACTTTCACTTCGTATATTAGGGTATCTCCCGCAGTCCTTGCGGTTAAAAGCCTTATCACTTCATTCTATAAAAAGCTAATTGTCAAAAATGAATGAGTACTGAAATTTGCTTGTAAATAAGCAACTGAAATATAAATATATTTGTTGTTTACCATTTTTATTTTATTAATAATTTATAAAAGGGGTTTAAAAAACTAGAAACTTATAGTATCATTAGTTCCCGAACCGAACGGTCCGGTTCGGTATTTATATAAATATATTTTAGAAGGAGAACCTAATGCAGAAAGAAAAATCAAAGATCCTAAGTAATTTAATTATGGAGGTAACAAAGTGAACTTTATACAAACCAATAAAAAAGAAATTAATATGCTACTAGTTTTTACAATCTTTACACTACTTCAATTTGGCTGGTTCATATTATTTGGCCTATCACTTTTAACTAACAGCAATTTAGCTGACTCAGAATTTATTATTAGTGCCATTGCTTTTACTGTACCTGCTATTATAGGAATAATTTTATTTAAGAAAGAAATTATTGAGAGTTTTGCTTATTTTAAAGAGAAGACAATTTTGAAAATAGTAAGTGTTCCTCTGGTGGTTTTATTTACGGTAATTGTAGAACAGACTGTTATGCGTTTTCTCGCACTTGGTCAGCCAGAGAATCAAGAACAGCTCCTTGAAACGGGCGCGGAGATACCTCTTATATTTACATTACTTGTATTTGGTATTCTCGGTCCAATACTTGAAGAAATTATATTTCGTCATATAATATTAAATCGTTTTTCACATTATATTGGTACTGCTATTGCATCTATCATTTCGATTCTAATTTTTACATTCCTTCATACGAACCAGCTTTCGGATTATGCTATATATCTACCTGGCGCGGTGATACTTACTGCGGCTTATCTTATTTCTAACAGATCCCTTGCATATGTTATGGCGATACATATGCTAAATAATTCTATTACTTTTATTCAATTGCATATGTCATAGGAAAACATATGTTAGACAATTGCAAGTTTTAATGCAAAAATGCTCTATGTTTCTATCGAGTATTCTTGGCAACAGAACCACTTTTTCTACGGCATAAGAAAGCCATAAGAAAGCTAATCAAAAATTATAATATATTAGGAGAGTGTCAGTCATGATTGTAACAACGACTTCTGGAATTCAAGGTAAAGAGATTATTGAGTATATTGATATTGTAAATGGGGAAGCTATTATGGGTGCAAACATTGTACGCGATTTATTCGCTTCAGTTCGTGATGTTGTTGGTGGCCGTGCTGGTGCTTATGAAAGTAAGCTAAAAGAAGCCCGTGATATTGCGATGGACGAAATGAAAGAACTTGCAAAACAAAAAGGTGCGAACGCTATCGTTGGTATTGATGTAGATTACGAAGTTGTTCGTGATGGAATGTTAATGGTTGCTGTAAGTGGTACAGCTGTACGTATATAAGTAAATAAAAAGAGATATTAATAAATCATTGTACGCCGAAAAAACACAGTTTGAGTGTAAACTGTGTTTTTTTATATAGAGGCCCCATCCCATCACTATCAAGCTAAAAATTTTGTGTTAACTTGTACAAAATGTCCATTTTTTCGCTTTGGGGTAATTTTGAATCCTTAAGTTTATGGGCATGTGGCGTTACCCCATCACTATCAAGCTAAGATTATACAATATCAAGTATAGTAGAGATTATTTCTTTTTTCTAAAAGCCAGGCTTAGAAAATTTAAAGGTTTGCATGCGAAATAAAC
>NZ_JAKUFX010000022.1:0-58572 GCF_022663635.1 Bacillus cereus group sp. BfR-BA-01356
TTCATCCTGAGCCAGGATCAAACTCTCCAATAAAGTTAGTTTGTCTAGCATCTAAAATAAAAATTGACGTTTCACGTTGTTTGTTTCGTTCAGTTTTCAAAGAACTACTTGATCGCTCGTTTGCGACTTCCTTATGTTAACATCTTCGTTAGTTAATGTCAACTAAGTTTTTCAATTTCTTTTTGTCGTTTTCTGCGTTTCCGCATCAGCGACGGTTATTAATTTAACATATACAAACTATTAACGTCAACACTTTTTAATAAAAAATTCTTTTTCTTACATAACGAATACATTCTTCTGTGTTAGCTACTCTCCGGAATAAACAGAAAATGATTTTATATCTTTCTTCCATGGCTTTTTTTACAACTTCATGAATACGCTCATCTTCAAAATCAAATAAAAGTTCCTCTAATTCTCTCTTCAATATGTATTCCATTTCTTTTCTCTCTTCTTTTGTCAACATCAGCCCAAGCAAACAATCACCTCAATAATTCCTTACGCAACAATAAACGTTCCGCTCATTTTCAATTATCACAATCCTATCATCCATTATATCCACTACTTACGATATTAATCCTTTGTTCTCTTTTTTATATTTCCAGCATATATGTAACTGAAAAGGATTGGACAAAGGGGCGTAATATTATGTTTTTCTTTTTTATTACGAGTAAGAGAAATTTTAAACACATTAGCTTAATAGTGATACTGTCCTTATTTACAGCATGGCTACTCTTTTTAAAAACATATTCACATGAATCTGCTTTTTCAACTGCTACAGGCCCTAAAGTAATTTACAAAGGAGACACGGCTAAAAAGCAAGTTGCATTTACGTTTGATATTAGTTGGGGAGACAAAAAAGCAATTCCAATCCTAGATACTCTTAAAGAAAAAGAAATTAAGAATGCAACCTTCTTCCTTTCTGCTGCATGGGCCGAAAGACACCCCGATATTGTAGAGCGAATCATGAAAGATGGACACGAAATCGGTAGTATGGGGTACAATTACACATCCTATACTTCTCTAGAGACAAATGAAATAAGACGAGACCTTTTACGAGCACAAGATGTTTTTACGAAACTTGGTGTAAAACAAGTCAAGCTGTTACGTCCACCTAGTGGCGAATTTAACAAAGCAACCCTTAAAATCGCAGAATCACTTGGATACACCGTCGTGCATTGGAGTAATAATTCAAACGATTGGAAAAACCCAGGTGTAAATAACATCGTTTCCACTGTCTCTAATAATTTGAAAGGTGGAGATATCGTCTTATTACACGCATCCGATTCTGCCCTTCAAACAAATAGAGCTTTACCGCTGCTCCTGCAAAAAATAAAAAGTGATGGATATGAGCAAATATCCGTTTCACAACTTATTTCCAACACAAGTACGAAAAGTGAGGATGTGAAGTAGCTTCTTCCCTACTACTCTTCACGCATAAAAAGCTCTACTACCTTTCAAGAAGGTGGTAGAGCTTTTTTAATCATACCATTTACAACATTATAACTGCTGTTGTATAAAACCTCTCTATTAAGCTGATTTACTTGTTTTTCCGATTAAACGATGTAATACAAGTAATTGATATGCATTACATAACAATAGCGGTATAACCATTAAATATAACCAATCTGTATCATTAATCCGAAGCGCCGGTACCCATTCAAGGATCGTTACAACAACCATAAAGAACAGAGCTGGCACAAATGCTTTTTTATTTGTTTCTTTACTTTTTACATAAGCAACAATTGCTCCAAACACAAATAACATTCCAGCAACAAGTATATTATTCCCTAACGAGACTTCCCCATTTGCAATAAGTACAGATCTTAAATACACAAAATCAAATAATACGAATGCAATAAAGAAGAGCTGGACTGCATTCCATAAAGAAGATGAGCGAAACATTCCTAGTCCAAAACGGTGGATTGTTAAATATGCAAAGAATCCCATTTGACTTATAACACTAAAAATAAATCCTACACCCATCAGCCAGAAAGATACTGCTAAAATCTCCTTACCGTCGAAATTTTGAAAAAATTTATCATACTTGTCCCACTCCAAAACAAAACCAATAATAACTGTGCTAATCCCACCAAGAAACAACGTCGTTAAAAATAGTCGTACCCACTTGCGGCTATTCACAACACATCCCCCATTATCCTTATATTTCTAATTAAATTGTATCAATGACAATTTCAAAAAGCTAGCCATGTTCATGTATAAATTCCTTAAAGATATTTATATTAAAAAGAGAGAACTGTGCTGAAAGGAGTTCCAACTTATGAAACGGATGCTATTCATTTTCGTTTCTTCTTTTCTACTTATCGTACTTGCAGCATGCGCACAAGGAAAAGAAACGAAATCCGAACTAGATTACGATCAAACAAAGAAAATGATTGTTGATATTTTAAAAACAGATCAAGGTAAGAAAGCTATTCAAGATGTATTAACTGATGAAAAAATGAAACAAGCACTCATACTAGATGAAACAGTAGTAAAGAAAACGATTGAAGATGCCATGGTATCCGATAAAGGGCAACAATTCTGGGAAAAGCTCTTTAAAGATCCTGAGTTCTCATCAAAATTTGCTAAAAGTATGGGGAAAGAACAAACTCAATTAATGAAAACCTTATTAAAAGACCCTGAATACCAAGCAGGCGTTATAGAAATTATGAAAAATCCTGAAGTAGAAAAAATGATGTTACAAACAATGAAGAGTAAAGAATACCGTCAATATCTACAACAAGTACTAACAGAAACTGCTGAAAGTCCACTCTTCCAAGCCAAGATGATTGATATCATTAGTAAAGGTGTGCAAAAAGCTGAAAAAGGCGGATCTGGCAAGAAAGAAGCAGGCGGTGACGGTGGTTCTCAAGGCGAGAAGAAGGAAGAACAGTAAAAAATAATAACTATAATAACGAGTGGACAATTTATATATTGTTCACTCGTTATTACTTTATCTTGCTATTAACAGACAAAATGGACCCCTCTAATTAAGCGAAAGGTTTACTAGCAACAAAAGCCTTATTGTTGTCAGTAACAGGTGAACCCCACTGATTAAAGTTTCACTTTATTTTTGTGTAACAGCTGTTTTATCAATTACTGTTTCAGCTATTTTACTATAAATAATGCCCGTTGTATGTGTATCTTCATATACTGAAGGAGCAAAGTCTTCTTTATTCCAATCGGGTTGTTGCAGTGGAATACGACCAAGAACATTCGTTTGTAATTCGGTAGCTAACTTATCTCCCCCACCTTTTCCAAATACATATTCTTTCTCACCAGTTACCTTACTTTCAAAATATGCCATATTCTCAACAACACCAAGAATACTATGTTCAGTGCGCAATGCCATCGCTCCAGCACGCGCTGCTACAAACGCAGCTGTTGGATGAGGCGTCGTTACAATAATCTCTTTGCAAGATGGCAACATTGAGTGCACATCTAACGCAACATCACCTGTGCCTGGTGGCAAATCTAGTACTAAATAATCTAAATCGCCCCATTCTACTTCTGTGAAGAAGTGGTTTAACATTTTCCCAAGCATAGGTCCTCTCCAAATAACTGGTGCATTATCCTCTACAAAGAAGCCCATTGAGATTACCTTTACACCTAAACGTTCCACCGGAATTATCTTGTCACCTCTTACGATAGGACGTTTTTCTATCCCCATCATGTCTGGCACACTAAAACCGTAAATGTCCGCATCAATAATACCAACTTTTTTTCCTAAACGAGCTAAAGCAACTGCAAGGTTAACGGAAACAGTTGATTTTCCCACGCCACCTTTTCCACTCGCTACTGCTAAGAATGTTGTTTTTGAATTAGGTGACAATAAAGATTCACTTTGCTCTTCTTCTTGTTCCGGTGCAAACTGAGCTAATTCCTCTTCTGTAAATTCTGCAAAACGAAGTCCAACTGTTGCTGCCCCAAGTTCTTTTACTAACTTTACAATTCCAGACTGCAACTGCATTTGTTCCGCTGTACCGGTTTTTACGATTGCAATTTTGACACTCACATGTTCCTTCTCTGGCTTGACTGTTACCTCTTTAATTGCACTTGTTTCTTTTAATGTTTTATGTAAAAACGGATCTACAATCCCTTCTAACGCTTCAACCACTTGCTCTTTCGTTACCATAATTAGCCCAGCCCCCTGTATGAAAAATAACGTAATGTTAATTGAATTTATCTCTGCTTATCCTTGAAATAAATGCGTTTACATTTCCAGTATAACATATTTTCCGAAAACTTCGTTAACGAGAGAAGCTCAAAAAAATCCTCCTTATTCTGGAGGATTTCCTTTTTCCGTGAAATAACGTAATATACCACGGTATATTGCAGCTGCTACCTTTTGCTGATATTTCTCCGAATTTAACATATACCTTTCGTTCACATTCGATAAAAAGCCAGCTTCAATTAAAGCACCTGGTGTTTTAGAATACTTTAATAAATATACATGCGAAATTGTCTTAGCAGAACGATTCGTGTTCTCTAAACTTGTTCTCAATTCAGCCTGTATAAATTTTGCAGCACGTTCATTTTCAATCGAAGAGCGGTAATAGAACGTTTGTGCGCCTTTCGATCCACTACTAGTTAAAGCATTTAAATGAATACTTGCAAAAAAGTCTACATCAGGTTTATTGATGATTTCTACACGTTTTTTTAAATCCTCTGCTTTACGTCTACTATATGACTTTGTATCTTTGTTAGCTAAATCATAATCTCCCTCACGCGTTAAAATAACTAGTGCACCTTGTTCTTGTAAATAGTCTTGTACCTTTTTTGTAATTTCAAGCGTAATATCCTTTTCTATAATATCCTTTCCACCAACAGCCCCTCCATCTGGTCCACCATGCCCAGCATCTAACACAATTACTTTCCCTGATAAGGGTAAATTCCAAGCTCGCCACGATTTTGTAATTTGAAATTCTTGCTTGACTAAAAAAAACAATACAACCGCAGCGAGTGCAAAAGAGATAATTCGAATTCTCTTCATACCTTTCCTCCTCCAGCTAGTCCCTCTAATTACTTATATGGGACAAGAGGAAAGTTTATGCTTGTCTTAATGAAGCTTTAATCGATATCTTCTTTCACCTTTTTCATACCCTTCTTGCCACCACAATCCTATAAACTGCTGACAAGATTCAAAAAGTAACTCCTCATCTTTCAACTTTATTTCTCGCATAGTCATACTCGTTAAAAATTGAAATAGCGTTTCAGTTAATTGTTGTTGTTCTTCTAAAGCTCTATATTTCACATCAAAAAACGATTCACCATAATAACCAAATTTACTGTATCTCGCTCCTAATAAATAAGATTCTATCCCTAATTCAATACAGTAATCTTCATACTGACGATGAAGCTCTTGCATTTGAAAGGCATCACGAATATTTGAACGCAATGTTTTTAATGATAATTCCCGCAACATCTTCCGCTCGTATTTTAACTGCTTTTCTTTTTGTTTTTCTTGTAAGCTGACAATGACATTCATAGTACATATAAACCTCCCTAATACGTATTAGTCTAAACTTCTAAAGAAGAAGCATACGCGTGGCGGGAGCACTAAAATATTCCAAGCTATAAAAATTGCAAAAGAGGAATGAAACATAAAAAACCCCAACCAAAATGGTTGGGGTTTGTAGTTCGCAAAAATTAACGTTTTGAGAACTGAGGTGCACGACGTGCGCCTTTAAGACCGTATTTTTTACGCTCTTTCATACGTGCGTCACGAGTTAATAGACCTGCACGTTTTAATGTTAGACGGTATTCTGGATCAGCTTTTAATAAAGCGCGAGAAATACCGTGACGAATAGCACCAGCTTGACCAGTGTATCCACCACCATTTACGTTTACAAGTACATCGTAGTTACCTAAAGTTTCTGTTGCAACTAGAGGTTGTTTCACTACTTCACGTAATGCAGCAAATGGGATATAGTTTTCAAAATCACGACCGTTAATGATAACGCGTCCTTCGCCTGGAACTAGGCGTACGCGCGCTACTGAACTCTTACGACGTCCAGTGCCATAGTATTGAACCTGTGCCAAAGTAAGCCCTCCTTTAATTAATTATCCGCGAAGTTCGTAAACTTCTGGTTTTTGTGCTTGGTGTGGATGCTCTGCTCCAGCATACACGTTAAGTTTCTTAGAAACTTGACGGCCTAAGCGTCCTTTTGGAAGCATGCCTTTAATTGCAAGCTCTAACATTTGTACAGGGTAGTTTGTACGCATTTCAAGAGCTGTTCTTTGCTTAAGTCCACCTGGGTGGTTAGTGTGACGGTAGTAAATTTTATCGTTTAATTTATTACCTGTTAAATGAATTTTCTCAGCGTTAATAATAATTACATGATCACCCGTGTCAACGTGTGGTGTAAATGTAGGTTTGTTTTTACCACGTAAAATGGATGCTACTTCACTAGCAAGGCGACCTAAAGTTTGACCTTCAGCATCAACCACATACCATTTACGCTCAACTTCGTTAGCTTTTGCCATAAAAGTCGTACGCATGTGTTTCCCTCCTCGTTATCTTTTCCATAGAAAAAATCTATTGTTTATCTTAAACACGATTTCCTTCCGGGGCTAATCGTGGTTTTAGAAACAATACCATATGTTATGATATACTTTTGAGTTTCTAATGTCAAGCAAATGTTACACCAGGATTAGTTGTTATAGTTTACCTCCCATAAGTAAAGCCCATGACCTGGAGCCATCTTTCCAGCAAACTGACGATTTTGTTTCGCTAAAATCTCTGGAATGCTATCAGGATCAAGCTTTCCTTGCCCTACGCTAAGTAACGTACCAACAATAATTCTGACCATATTATATAAAAATCCATTACCTACAAAACGAAAAATTATTTCATCATTTTGTTCAATTAACTCGATTTCATAAATTGTTCGCACTTTATCTTTTTTGTCAGTTTTTGCCGAACAAAAAGAAGTGAAATCATGTGTTCCAATAAAATAAGGAATTGCTTTTCTTATAGAGTTGATTTCGAGCGGGTATGGATATTGATATACGTAATTTCTACGGAATACATCCGCAGTCTTTGATAATAATACACGATAACGATATTCTTTTTTCTCAACACCGTAACGTGCATGAAATTCTTCTGTTTTTTTCTCTACTTGCCTAATAACAATATCATCTGGCAACATTGTGTTTAAAGCATTAATCCATTGCCATTCTTCAAGAGACAAAGGAGTATCAAAGTGTATTACTTGTCCTTTTGCATGAACTGTAGAATCTGTTCTACCAGATGCCTGAACACGAACAAGTTCTCCCTTATGCAATTTCTGCAATGCTTTTTCTATCTCCTGTTGAACAGTACGATGGTTCGGCTGAATTTGATAACCACAAAAATGCATGCCATCATATGCAACCGTACATTTTATTCTATCCATTTCCCTATTCTCCATTACGATCGCACCCATGCCAAAATACAAGCTAAACAAAATAAGCTGACAATCGTTACTGTATCGCTTGTTTTCCAGCGTAGTTGCCTAAATTTAGTACGTCCTTCACCACTTTGATATCCACGAGCTTCCATCGCAATGGCTAAGTCCTCTGCACGCTTAAAAGCACTGATAAACAGAGGAACGAGCAGTGAAATAATAGCTTTCATTCTATCTTTTATCGGTCCCCCGGAAAAATCAATACCACGTGACGCTTGTGCTTTCATTATTTTACTCGTTTCATCCATTAATGTCGGGATAAAACGAAGAGAAATTGACATCATTAATGCGATTTCATGAACAGGAACCTTTATACGCTTCAACGGCTTTAATAACGTCTCCAAACCATCTGTAATTTCAATAGGTGTCGTCGTTAACGTTAATAATGTCGTCATTAAAATAATAACGAAGAATCGTACAGAAATGTATATCCCTTGCTCTAATCCTTTTTCATATATCGAAAACCAACCAAGCTGGAATAGTACATCCCCCTCTTTATTTGTAAAAATATGCAGGAAGAATGTAAAAAGAAAAATCCATAAAATTGGTTTTAAGCCCGAAAGTACATAACGAATCGGCACTTTTGCAAAAAATAAAGCAATGAGTGCATATAAAAATAAAAATCCATATGAAATCGCATTATTTGCTAAGAAAACAACAAATACATATAAAAAGACAATCAGCAGCTTCGTACGTGGATCAAGTTGATGAATAAGTGAATTCCCCGGGATATATCTCCCAATAATCAACTGCTGCATGATTCATGACCACCTTTTCGTAACACCTGCACAACTTCATGAGTAAGATCCTCTAAAGATAAGGTAGCCTTTGGAATTGAAATACCAAACTTCTCTTCAATTGCACGTTTATACTTTAATGACATAGGAAGATCCACACCAATTTTCTCTAGTTCATCAGCATGTGAAAATACTTCCTCTGCACTTCCTTGCAAAAAGACCGTTCCTTTATGCATAACTACAATCTGCTCCGCATACTGAGCAGCATCCTCCATATTATGCGTTACAAGGATGACTGTAAGACCCTTCTCCTTGTGCAGCTTATAAAACATCTCCATAAGTTCGTTCTGCCCTTTTGGATCTAGTCCTGCTGTAGGTTCATCTAATACAAGCACTTCAGGTTCCATTGCCAGTACACCCGCTATAGCAACACGTCTCATTTGTCCACCACTTAATTCGAACGGAGAACGTGCTAACAGTTCTGGTTCTAGCCCTACAAGTTCAATTGCCTTTCTAGCCTTTTGCCTTGCTTCGTCTACAGATACTCCAAAATAAGTAGGGCCGAAACAAATATCTTTCTCCACAGTCTCTTCAAACAACTGATGTTCTGGGAATTGAAAGACAACCCCTACTTTCTTACGTAGTGGCTTTAGCTTTTTTTCTTTCTTTCCTGCCGAAATCAAATGTTCACCAATTTGAACTGTACCATTTGTCGGCTGCAATAAACCATTTAAATGTTGAATCATCGTCGACTTTCCTGAACCAGTATGACCGATAATGGCATAATAGCCCCCACTTGGAAACGACACGTCTACATCATAAAGTGCGCGTCTTTCAAATGGAGTTTTATATTGATAACGATGTTCTACTTTTTGGAATGTAATCTCCAAAGTTCGTTCACCAAGCTTTCCATTGTAAGATGCGTATTTTGCAAGAGAATTTCATTTCTTTTTAATAATTCTGCTATTTTCACCGAAAACGGTACATCTAAGCCAATTTCTTGGAGCATATGAGAGGATTTGAAAATTTTTTCTGGAGTCCCTTCCTCTAATATTTCTCCCTTATTTAAAATAATGACACGATCTGACTGTGCCGCTTCTTCTAAATCGTGCGTAATTGATAACACGGTAATACCTTTTTGAGTAACAAGTTGTCTAACCGTTTCTACTACTTCACGTCTCCCTTGAGGGTCTAACATTGACGTTGCTTCATCTAATATTAAAATAGATGGTTGAAGTGCTAAAACGCCTGCTATTGCCACTCGCTGCTTTTGCCCACCAGATAAGGAATGAGGCTCATCATTAAGAAAATCTTCCATACGGACAAGTTGCAAGGCCTGTTCTAATCTTTCAATCATTTGTTCTCTTGGCATTCCGATATTCTCCAAGCCAAATACAACATCATCTTGCACTGTCGTTCCAACAAATTGATTATCTGGATTTTGAAATACCATTCCAATTTGTTTTCGAACATCCCATACCGTTTCCTCTGATAAAACCATTGTATCATTTACTGTAATAGTCCCTGCTTCTGGCAAAAACAAACCATTCAATAATTTTGCAAGTGTAGACTTTCCTGAACCGTTTTGACCAATAATAGATACCCATTCTCCCTCATATAAGGAAAATGAAACATCTTTTAATGCATAAGTGGCTGCCCCAGGATATTGAAATGATATATTTTCTATCCGAAGTTTCTCTTTTTTCAATAGAAGGCACCCTTTCCTTCGCCAAGTTAGCCTATTTTTATATTTAAAAAAAAGGGCCATGACCAGTTTCTTGAAAAGAACTGTCCTGCCCTTTTAATTATCATTATACTAACTCGATAATTACCATTGGTGCTGCGTCTCCGCGACGTGGACCAATTTTTGCAATACGAGTGTATCCGCCTTGGCGCTCAGCATAGCGTGGAGCTACATCAGCGAATAGTTTTTGAAGTGCATCTTGACCAGTCTCAGCGTTAGCTACTTCATTGCGAATGAAAGCTGCTGCTTGACGACGAGCATGAAGATCTCCGCGTTTACCTAAAGTGATCATTTTTTCCACTACAGAACGAAGTTCTTTTGCACGAGTTTCTGTCGTTTGGATGCGCTCGTTGATAATTAAATCAGTAGCTAAATCACGTAACATAGCTTTACGTTGCGCACTTGTACGGCCTAATTTTCTGTATGCCATTCGTAGTTCCCTCCTTTGTTGATGGGTTTAAATCCTCAGTCGTCTTTACGTAAACCTAAACCTAATTCCTCAAGTTTATGTTTAACTTCTTCTAAGGATTTACGTCCTAAGTTACGAACTTTCATCATATCTTCTTCTGTTTTGTTCGCAAGCTCTTGTACAGTATTAATTCCTGCACGTTTTAGGCAATTATAAGAACGAACAGAAAGGTCTAGTTCTTCGATAGTCATCTCAAGAACTTTCTCTTTTTGATCTTCTTCCTTCTCGACCATAATCTCAGCATTTTGTGCTTCATCAGTTAAACCAACAAAGATATTTAAATGCTCAGTTAAGATTTTGGCACCTAAAGAGATAGCTTCTTTTGGCCCGATGCTTCCATCCGTCCATACATCAAGCGTAAGCTTATCATAATTAGCCACTTGTCCGACACGTGTCTTTTCCACTTGGTAAGTCACACGTGATACTGGAGTATAAATAGAATCAATAGGAATTACTCCTATTGGTTGATCTTCGCTTTTATTTGCATCAGCTGGCGTATACCCACGGCCACGCTTTGCAGTTAAACGCACGCGGAAATGCGCATCTTTTGCTAACGTTGCAATGTGTAAATCTGGATTTAAGATTTCTACATCACTATCGTGAGTAATATCAGCAGCTGTGACAATACCTTCGCCCTGTACATCAATTTCCAACGTCTTCTCTTCTTCAGAGTAGATTTTAAGAGCTAACTTTTTCAAGTTTAAGATGATCGTCGTAACGTCTTCTACTACGCCCTCAACTGTTGAAAATTCATGTAATACGCCATCGATTTGGATAGCAGTAACAGCGGCACCAGGGAGTGAGGATAAAAGAATACGACGTAAGGAGTTACCCAAAGTAGTACCATATCCACGCTCAAGCGGTTCAATTACGAATTTACCATATTTAGCATCTTCGTTAAGTTCAACCGTTTCGATTTTCGGCTTTTCGATTTCAATCATTAACTAAACCCTCCTTCAAAACGTCGAAACCCCGGTTAAACAAAGGTATAACCCCTGTCTAACCGAAAGTCCCCCTTAGGCAGTTCCCGATTGTGCACAACAAGCGATGTTTCTGTACGAAATTTCTCGATAATGCATCATATCCATTATAGACAAAAGGGAAAATTCTATACAGAAAAATTACACACGACGACGTTTTGGTGGACGACATCCATTATGAGGAACTGGAGTAACATCTCTAATTGCTGTTACTTCTAGACCTGCAGCTTGAAGAGCACGAATTGCAGCTTCACGACCAGCACCAGGACCTTTAACAGTAACCTCTAAAGTTTTTAAACCGTGTTCCATTGCAGCTTTAGCAGCAGTTTCAGCAGCCATTTGCGCAG
The DNA here is from genome assembly GCF_022663635.1 of Bacillus cereus group sp. BfR-BA-01356. NCBI lineage: Bacteria > Bacillati > Bacillota > Bacilli > Caryophanales > Bacillaceae > Bacillus > Bacillus cereus group sp. BfR-BA-01356. Next base: position 11,726 of record NZ_JAKUFX010000022.1, read on the forward strand.
CGAATGGAGTAGATTTACGAGATCCACGGAAACCAAGTGCACCAGCACTAGACCAAGAAAGTGCGTTACCGTGAGTATCTGTAAGTGTTACGATTGTGTTGTTGAAAGTAGAACGAATATGAGCTATACCAGCTTCAATATTCTTTTTCACACGTTTTTTACGAGTGTTTGTTTTACGTGCCATTGTTAGTTCAACCTCCTTTACTTATTATTTCTTTTTATTTGCTACTGTACGACGTGGACCTTTACGTGTACGAGCATTGTTTTTAGAGTTTTGACCACGAACTGGTAAACCACGACGGTGACGAAGACCACGGTAAGAACCGATCTCCATTAGACGTTTGATGTTAAGAGATACTTCACGACGAAGGTCTCCCTCAACTTTAATACGATCGATGATATCACGGATACGTCCTAATTCGTCTTCCGTTAAATCACGAACTCGTGTTTCTTCAGAAATACCTGCTTCAGCAAGAATTTTTTCAGCAGTTGTGCGACCAATGCCGAATACGTAAGTTAAAGAAATAACAACGCGTTTGTCTCGAGGAATATCTACACCTGCGATACGTGCCATTACGAATGCACCTCCTTCTGATTAACCTTGTTTTTGTTTATGTTTAGGGTTTTCACAAATAACCATTACTTTTCCACGTCTACGAATAACTTTACATTTTTCGCAGATTGGTTTAACTGACGGTCTTACTTTCATGTCTCGAACCTCCTTAAAGATTACGGAGTGCTATATTATTTAAAACGGTACGTAATACGACCACGATTTAAATCGTACGGAGATAATTCTACCGTAACTTTGTCTCCTGGTAAAATACGAATGAAGTTCATACGGATTTTACCAGAAACGTGAGCCAATACGACATGCCCATTCTCTAATTCTACTTTGAACATAGCATTTGGCAACGTTTCAAGAACGGTACCTTCGACTTCAATTACATCATCTTTAGCCATTCAATAGTTCTCCCTTCTTCAAATCAGTAACATTTTACACTGCTCTGAAATCCCGGAGAGCCAGCTACTTATAAAGTGGTAAGGATTTCGTATCCTGCTTCTGTAAGAGCAATCGTGTGCTCAAAATGGGCACACCATTTACCATCTACCGTTACCACTGTCCAGTCATCAGATAGTGTTTTTACATATCGTCTTCCTTGATTCACCATCGGCTCAACACAGATGACCATTCCCGGCTTTAATCTAGGGCCTCTATTTGGTGGACCATAGTGCGGGATTTGAGGGTCCTCATGTAAGTCTTGCCCGATTCCGTGACCAACATACTCCCTAACGATCGAGAATCCATTCTCTTCAGCATGGGTTTGAACCGCATGTGAGATATTTGATAATCTCTCGCCTGGTTTTACTTGTTCTAGACCAAGATACAACGATTTTTCTGTGACATCAAGTAGCTTTTGAACAGATTCAGAAATGTTTCCAACTGGATACGTCCATGCAGAATCTCCATGGTACCCATTGTATTTCGCACCAATATCGATACTGATGATATCGCCCTCTTTGAGCTTGCGCTTCCCTGGAATTCCGTGTACAAGCTCTTCATTTACAGAAGCACATATGCTCCCCGGAAATCCGTTGTATCCTTTAAAAGATGGCGTAGCACCATATTTTTGAATCGTCTTTTCCGCTATTTGATCGAGCTCTTTCGTTGTAATTCCTGGAGTAATGTGCTGTTTCAACTCTTGATGAGTCAAAGCAACGATCCTGCCAGCTTCTCGCATGATTTCTATCTCGCGAGGAGTTTTGCAGATTATCATTACGCTAAGCCTCCGATGAGAACATCGATATCAGCAAATACTTTATTGATATCTTGCTCACCATTAATGCTTTGTAAGTAACCAAGCTCTTCGTAGAAATCAAGCAAAGGTTTTGTTTGCTTAATATTTACATCTAAACGATTTGCTACAGTTTCTTCATTGTCATCAGAGCGTTGATATAATTCGCCACCACATTTATCGCACACATCAGCTTTTGCTGGTGGATTGAATTCTAAGTGGTAAGTCGCACCGCACTCTTTACAAATGCGACGGCCTGTAAGGCGTTTTAATAACAACCCTGAATCCACATTAATGTTTAAAACATAGTCGATTTTTTTGCCAAGATCTTTCATAATTTCTTCAAGAGCTGATGCTTGTGCAACAGTTCGTGGGAAACCGTCTAGTAAGAAACCTCTTACGCAGTCGTCTTGACTTAAACGTTCACGAACGATTCCGATTGTAACTTCATCTGGAACAAGTGCACCTTTATCAATAAAAGATTTTGCTTGTAGACCCATTTCAGTTTCAGCCTTCATAGCTGCACGGAACATGTCTCCTGTTGAAATGTGAGGGATGTTATACTTGGCAACAATCTGTTCGGCTTGTGTACCTTTACCAGCACCAGGAAGCCCCATTAAAATTAAGTTCATCCTTGTTCCCCCTCAGAGTACATGAGCATGTAGGGAAGACAATTCTTCCCACTTACTCACTGCTTGATAAACCCTTTGTAATGGCGTTTTACCAGTTGGCTTTCTAGCTGCTTCATTGTTTCTAAAGCAACGCCGACAACGATTAACATACTCGTTCCACCAATCTGTGCAGATGGAGGAAGATTTCCCAATTTAGTAAAGATAACTGGTAAGATTGCAATCGCTGCTAGGAAAATTGATCCTACAAAGGTCAAACGATACAAGATTTTTGTTAGATATTGTTCCGTATTCTTACCCGGACGAATACCTGGAACATATCCACCTTGCTTGTTTAGATTCTCTGACATTTGCTCTGGATTAACCTGAACAAATGCATAGAAATATGTGAAGGCTACAATGAGCGCAACATATATGATCATTCCCACTGGGTGAGAATAGTTAAAGTTTGCAATAATCCACTGCGATACATCATGTTTCGGGAAGAACTGTGCAATAGTCGGAGGCGTAATTAAGAATGAAACAGCAAAAATTACTGGAATAACACCAGCACTATTTACCTTAAGCGGTAAATGTGTGTTTTGTGCTCCAGCATAACCACCATTTCCTCCTGTTACACGCTTCGCATATTGAATTGGGATCTTTCTAACAGCCTGTTGAATGAAAATAACACCCACAATAACTGCTAGCACAGCTAGTAAAATCAATGCAACTTTAACGATACTCATGAACAATTGATCTCCGATATTTTGAAACTGTTGCTGATACACTTGAGATATAACACTTGGGATCGCTGCGGCAATACCGCCAAAGATAAGGATGGAAATACCATTACCTACACCTTTAGCTGTAATCTGTTCACCTAACCACATTAAAAATGCAGTACCAGCAGTCAGTACCGTAGCAATGTATAAATAAGTGCTCCAACCTGGATTCAAAATTAATTGTCCACCTACCATACCGTTAAAACCGATTGACATACCAAACCCCTGAATAAACGCAAGAACAATTGTAAAGTAACGCGTAAATTGCGTTAATTTACGACGGCCCATTTCACCTTGCTTCGACCATTCCGAAAATTTAGGAACAACATCCATCTGCAATAATTGCACGATGATGGATGCTGTAATATACGGCATGATTCCCATCGCAAAGATGGAGAAGTTTTTCAAGGCTCCACCGCCAAATGTATTTAGAATACCTAAAGCATTTAATTGATCTTGTGCCTTCAGTACGTCTCCATTTGTAAATGGCACGGGGATAAACGTGCCAATCCTGAATACGATTAACATCGCTAAAGTGAATAATATTTTACGTCTTATCTCAGCAACGCGCATAAAGTTGGAGATTGTACGAAACATTAGATCACCTCAACTGATCCGCCAGCTGCTTCAATTGCTTCTTTAGCACTTGAAGAGAACTTGTGCGCTTTAACAGTTAGTTTTTTCTCTACTGCTCCGCTTGCAAGAACTTTAACACCGTCGTTTAACTTGCTGATAACGCCAGTTTCCAGCAATAATTCAGGTGTTACTTCTGTACCATCTTCAAAACGATTTAACGTTGATAAGTTTACAATAGCAAACTCTTTACGGTTAATGTTTGTGAAGCCGCGTTTTGGTAAACGACGGAATAATGGAGTTTGACCACCTTCGAAGCCAAGACGAACACCGCCGCCAGAACGTGCGTTTTGTCCTTTATGACCTTTACCAGCAGTTTTACCGTTACCAGAACCGATACCACGACCGACACGGTTACGTACTTTACGAGAACCTTCTGCAGGTTTTAATTCATGAAGTTTCATTCCCAGGCACCTCCTTATATTAATGAGTTATCCTTAAGCTTCTTTTACAGTTACAAGGTGAGAAACTTTGTTGATCATACCAAGAATAGCAGGAGTTTCTTCCTTAACTACAGTTGAATTCAACTTTTTAAGACCTAAAGCTTCTACCGTCGCACGTTGATCTTGTGGACGACCAATTACACTACGAGTGAGGGTAATTTCTAACTTTTTCGCCATTTGTTTTCCCTCCTTAACCTAGTAGCTCTTCTACAGATTTACCGCGTAATTTTGCAACATCTTCAGCGCGCTTAAGTTCGCTTAATCCGTTCACAGTAGCGCGAATCATGTTGATTGGTGTGTTAGAACCAAGAGATTTCGAAAGAATATCTTGTACACCAGCTAATTCAAGGACCGCACGAACAGGTCCACCAGCAATAACACCAGTACCCTCAGCAGCAGGTTTTAAGAATACTTCACCAGCGCCAAAATGACCGTTGATTGTGTGTGGAATTGTTGTACCAACTAATGGTACAGCGATTAAGTTTTTCTTAGCGTCTTCGATAGCTTTACGGATTGCGTCTGGTACCTCTTGTGCTTTACCAGTACCGAATCCAACATGACCGTTTTTATCGCCAACTACAACTAGTGCAGCAAAGCGGAAACGACGACCACCCTTAACAACTTTCGCGACACGATTTATCGTAACTACACGTTCTTCAAGTTCTAATTTACTTGGGTCAATGCGATGCATCAATTTTCCCTCCTTTGACCATTAAAATTGTAATCCAGCCTCACGAGCAGCTTCAGCTAGAGCTTTAACACGGCCATGGTATAAGTAACCACCGCGATCAAATACTACTTCTTTAACGCCTTTCTCTACAGCACGCTTAGCAACTGATTCTCCAACTTTCGTAGCAGCTTCAATATTGCTAGTACCGTTAAGAGCAAGGTCTTTATCAAGAGTAGATGCACTTACTAACGTTACACCATTCACATCATCAATAACTTGAGCGTAAATATGTTGGTTAGAACGGAACACGTTTAAACGTGGACGCTCTGCAGTACCAGTAAGTTTAGCACGTACACGTGCATGTCTTTTCTTACGAGTCGCATTTTTATCAGCTTTAGTGATCATTCTTGTCACTCCTTTCTCTCACCTAACGGGTTTACTTAGCAGTTTTACCTTCTTTACGACGAACAACTTCGCCTTCGTAACGAATACCTTTACCTTTGTAAGGCTCAGGAGCACGTACAGCACGGATGTTAGCAGCGAATTCGCCAACACGTTGCTTGTCGATACCTTTAATTACGATCTTAGTTGGTGCAGGTACTTCAACTTCAAGACCTGCTTCCGGAGTCATTTCTACTGGATGAGAATAACCTACGCTTAATACAAGTTTATCACCTTGTTTTTGAGCACGGTAACCAACACCGACTAATTCAAGTCCGCGTGCGAAACCTTCAGTTACACCTTCAACCATGTTTCCGATTAAAGCACGAGTTGTACCGTGTAATGCACGGTGTTCCTTCTGTTCAGATGGACGCTCAACTGTTAATGTATTCTCTTCAATTTTGATAAGCATATCAGCATTGAAAGTACGAGTTAATTCACCTTTAGGGCCTTTTACTGTTACAGTATTGTCTTCTGCAACTGTAATAGTAACACCTGCAGGGATTTCAAGAATCTTTTTACCAATACGAGACATGTGGTCACACCTCCGTTCGTTTTAAATATATATTACCAAACGTATGCTACTACTTCTCCACCAGTTTGTAATTGACGAGCGTCTTTGTCTGTCATTACTCCCTTAGATGTAGAAACAAGAGCGATACCTAATCCGTTAAGTACACGTGGTACTTCGTCAGCTTTAGCGTAAACGCGTAAGCCAGGTTTACTGATACGTTTTAATCCAGTGATTACACGTTCATTGTTTGCACCATATTTCAGGAAAATACGAAGGATACCTTGTTTGTTATCCTCGATGTATTCTACATCACGAATGAAACCTTCACGTTTTAAAAGTTCAGCGATCTCTTTTTTGATTTTAGAAGCAGGAACCTCTAATTTCTCATGACGTACCATGTTCGCATTACGGATGCGAGTAAGCATGTCTGCAATTGGATCTGTCATCACCATGTGTTTTACCTCCTTCCCATTTGTGGGTTTTACCAACTAGCTTTTTTAACACCAGGAATTTGACCTTTATATGCAAGTTCACGGAAACAAATACGGCAAAGTTTAAATTTGCGGTATACAGAATGCGGACGACCGCAGCGTTCGCAACGTGTATACTCTTGTACTTTAAACTTAGGAGTACGCTTTTGTTTCGCTATCATAGATTTTTTAGCCACGTTTTCGCCTCCTCTACTTAGCGTTGGCTTCCATTATTTTTGGAATGGCATACCGAATTGTGTTAACAGTTCACGAGCTTCTTCATCAGTTTTCGCTGTAGTAACGATTACGATGTCCATACCGCGGACTTTGCTTACTTTATCATAATCAATCTCAGGGAAAATAAGTTGCTCTTTAACACCTAATGTATAGTTTCCACGACCATCGAATGATTTCTTAGAAACACCACGGAAATCACGTACACGTGGTAAAGAAACTGATACTAATTTGTCGAAGAACTCATACATTTGCTCGCCGCGTAAAGTTACTTTCGCACCGATTGGCATACCTTCACGAAGACGGAAACCAGCGATTGATTTTTTAGCACGAGTTACAACAGGTTTTTGACCTGTGATTTGTGTTAATTCTTCTACTGCGTTGTCTAACGCTTTTGAGTTAGATACCGCGTCACCAACACCAGTGTTGATTACGATCTTTTCGATTTTTGGTACCTGCATTACAGATTTATAGTTAAACTTGCTCACTAGAGCAGGAGTAATTTCCTTTTGGAACTTCTCTTTAAGGCGATTCAATGAAGTGACCTCCTTTCTTAAGAAAATTATTTATCTAATAATTCACCAGATTTTTTTGCAATACGAACTTTTTTACCATCTTCTACTTTGAAGCCTACGCGAGTAGGTTCACCTGTTTTCGGATCTAAAATCATAACGTTAGAAACGTGAATAGGTGCTTCTTTAGTAATAATTCCACCTTGTGGATTTAATTGAGATGGCTTAGAGTGCTTCTTAACGATATTGACACCCTCAACGATAACACGGTTTTGCTTTGGGAAAGCCACAAGGATAACGCCTTGTTTTCCTTTGTCTTTACCAGTGATTACCTGTACTTTATCACCTTTTTTTACATGCATCTTAATTCTGCACCTCCTTAGCAAGGCAATACCTTAAATTATAGAACTTCTGGAGCTAAAGAAACGATCTTCATGAAGTTGCTATCACGTAATTCACGAGCTACTGGTCCGAAGATACGAGTACCACGTGGGCTCTTATCGTCTTTAATGATAACCGCTGCGTTTTCATCAAATTTGATGTAAGAACCGTCCGTACGACGAGCTCCGCTCTTCGTACGTACTACTACTGCTTTAACAACGTCACCTTTTTTAACAACGTCACCTGGTGTTGCTTGTTTTACCGTAGCAACGATAATGTCACCAATGTTAGCATATTTACGACCAGAGCCGCCTAATACTTTAATTGTTAAAAGTTCACGTGCACCAGAGTTGTCAGCAACTTTCAAACGAGATTCTTGTTGGATCATGTTATGAAACCTCCCTTCGGACTAAAAATTCCGATTCGTCTATTTAGATAATAACCGCTTCTTCAACGATTTCAACTAAACGGAAACGCTTAGTAGCAGAAAGCGGGCGAGTTTCCATGATTTTAACGATATCGCCAAGTTTCGCTTGGTTTTGCTCATCATGGGCTTTGTACTTCTTAGAATACTTAACACGTTTTCCGTACAAGGAATGAGTTTTGTAAGTTTCAACTAAAACTGTAATCGTTTTGTCCATTTTGTCAGACACTACACGACCAGTATAAACTTTGCGTTGGTTACGTTCGCTCACTATGCAAACCTCCCCTCAATTTATCGATTAATTCCGATCTCTCTTTCACGAACTACAGTTTTCATACGAGCAATTGCTTTACGCACTTCACGAATGCGAGTTGGATTCTCTAATTGTCCTGTAGCAAGTTGGAAGCGAAGATTAAACAACTCTTCCTTTAAAGCTTTAACTTTTGTTTCGATTTCGGCAGTGGTTAATTCACGAATATCATTAGTTTTCATTAGATTCACCACCATTTTCTTCACGTTTTACGAATTTACATTTCACAGGTAACTTGTGAGCTGCAAGACGTAATGCTTCGCGTGCTACCTCTTCAGATACACCCGCGATTTCGAACATAATTTTCCCAGGTTTTACTACTGCTACCCAGCCTTCTGGTGCCCCTTTACCGGAACCCATACGTACTTCTAGAGGTTTTGCAGTGTAAGGTTTAGAAGGGAAAATTTTAATCCATACTTTACCGCCACGTTTCATGTAACGAGTCATTGCACGACGAGCAGCTTCGATTTGACGGTTTGTAATCCATGAAGCAGCTTGTGCTTGTAAACCGAATTCACCGAAAGCAATTTCAGTTCCACCTTTAGCACGACCACGCATTTTACCACGATGCTCTCTACGATATTTTACGCGTTTTGGCATTAACATATTATTTTCCTCCTTCCTCAGAAGCTTTCTTTTTTGTAGGAAGGACTTCTCCACGGTAGATCCATACTTTTACGCCTAATTTACCGTATGTTGTATCAGCTTCAACTGCTGCATAGTCAATATCAGCGCGAAGTGTATGAAGTGGAACAGTTCCTTCACTGTAAGATTCTGCACGAGCGATATCAGCTCCGCCAAGACGACCAGAAACCTGTGTTTTAATACCTTTAGCACCTGCACGCATAGCACGTTGAATAACTTGCTTTTGTGCACGACGGAATGATACACGGTTTTCTAATTGACGAGCGATGTTTTCGCCTACTAATTTAGCGTTAAGATCAGCTCTCTTAACTTCTAAAATGTTGATGTGTACACGCTTGCCTGTTAATTGGTTAAGAGCTTTACGAAGTGCTTCAACTTCAGTACCACCTTTACCAATTACCATACCAGGTTTTGCAGTGTGAATTGTAACATTTACACGATTTGCTGCACGTTCGATTTCTACTTTAGCAACAGCAGAATCTTTTAAGCGTACATTAATGTACTCACGGATTTTGATGTCTTCATGTAATAATGTAGCGTAATCTTTCTCAGCGAACCAACGAGATTCCCAGTCACGGATAACGCCGACACGAAGACCAATTGGATTAACCTTTTGACCCATCGATTATCCCTCCTTCTTTTCTGATACCACAACTGTGATGTGGCTTGTGCGTTTGTTAATTTGGCTTGCACGACCCATTGCACGTGGACGGAAACGTTTTAACGTTGGACCTTCGTCAACGAAAACTTTTTCTACAACTAGGTTGTTAATGTCCATCTCATAATTGTGCTCTGCATTTGCGATTGCAGATTTTAAAACTTTTTCTACAACTGGAGAAGCAGTTTTTGGTGTGTGGTTAAGGATAGCAATCGCTTCACCCACTTGCTTACCTCGGATTAAGTCTACTACTAAACGAACTTTACGAGGAGCAATACGAACTGTTCTCGCTACTGCTTTAGCTTGCATTGAAGTGCCTCCTCTCATTATCTTCTAGTTTTCTTATCGTCAGCAAGGTGACCTTTGTACGTACGAGTTGGTGCGAATTCACCTAACTTATGGCCAACCATATCCTCAGTGATGTACACAGGTACGTGTTTACGACCATCATATACAGCGATTGTGTGTCCGATGAACTGAGGGAAGATTGTTGAACGGCGAGACCAAGTTTTAACAACTTGTTTTTGCTCAGATGCAACTAATTTTTCCATTTTGCTCATTAAGTGATCATCGACAAATGGTCCTTTTTTTAAGCTACGAGCCATTTTGGTGCCTCCCTTCGTGATTGGCGTACGGTTCTAGAAATGAACCGTACTACAATCCCATTATTTTTTACGACGACGAACGATAAATTTGTCAGACGCTTTGTTTTTCTTACGAGTCTTGAATCCAAGAGTTGGTTTACCCCATGGAGACATTGGAGACTTACGTCCGATTGGAGAACGTCCTTCACCACCACCGTGTGGGTGATCAACAGGGTTCATTACAGAACCACGAACTGTTGGGCGTTTACCTAACCAGCGAGAGCGACCTGCTTTACCGATTTTGATAAGTTCGTGTTGTTCGTTACCTACTTGACCGATTGAAGCGCGACAAGCAGATAATACAAGACGTACTTCACCAGAAGTTAAACGTACAAGTACGTATTTACCTTCTTTACCAAGTACTTGAGCAGATGTACCAGCAGAACGAACTAATTGTCCGCCACGACCAGGCTTAAGCTCGATGTTATGAACAACAGTACCTACTGGAATGTTGATTAATGGTAATGCGTTACCGATTTTAATGTCAGCTTCTGGGCCAGACATAACTTCCATACCTACTTCTAAAGATTTAGGAGCAAGAATGTAACGTTTTTCACCGTCAACGTAGTTAATTAATGCGATATTCGCAGAGCGGTTTGGATCGTATTCGATCGTAGCAACGCGTCCTGGAATTCCATCTTTGTTACGCTTAAAGTCGATGATACGGTATTGACGCTTATGTCCGCCACCTTGATGACGTACAGTGATTTTACCTTGGTTATTACGACCAGCCTTCTTGCTTAAAGGAGCAAGTAATGACTTTTCGGGTCTATCAGTCGTGATTTCAGCGAAATCATTCGTAGTCATATTACGACGACCGTTAGTAGTTGGATTATACTTTTTGATTCCCATCTCAATTTCCCTCCTTCTTTAGTAAGAATTAAACGCCTTGGAAGATTTCGATTTCTTTGCTGTCAGCAGTTAGCTTAACGATTGCTTTACGACGACGGCTAGTAAAACCAGCGTGACGACCAACGCGTTTTGCTTTCGGCTTGTAGTTCATGATGTTCACTTTTTCTACTTTAACACCAAAGATCGCTTCAAGAGCATCTTTAACTTCTGTTTTATTAGATTTAACGTCCACATCGAACGTGTATTTTTTTTCAGCCATCATTTCCATAGAACGTTCAGTGATAACTGGGCGCTTAATGATATCACGAGGATCTCTCATTATGCAAGCACCTCCTCTACTTTTTCCACTGCCGCTTTTGTCATGATTAGCTTATCATGATGAAGCACGTCTAAAACGTTTACGCCATCAGCAGTGATTACTGTTACTCCAGGGATATTGCGAGCAGATAACTCTACAGATTCGTTTGCATCAGCAGTTACGATAAGAGCTTTCTTCTCAACAGTTAATCCTTTAAGTACTGCTAGCATATCTTTTGTTTTTGGTGCATTTAACACTAGGTCTTCAAGAACTACAATGTTGTTCTCAACTACTTTAGTAGCTAATGCAGATTTGATTGCTAAACGACGAACTTTCTTAGGAAGTTTGTACGCATAGCTTCTTGGTGTAGGTCCGAATACCGTACCACCACCACGCCATTGAGGAGAGCGGATAGACCCTTGACGAGCACGTCCAGTTCCTTTTTGACGCCATGGTTTACGACCACCACCGCGAACTTCAGAGCGAGTTTTTACTTTGTGTGTACCTTGACGTAAAGATGCACGTTGCATCATTACAGCTTCGAAAAGTACAGCTTCATTTGGTTCGATACCGAAAATAGCTTCAGCTAATTCGATTTCACCAACCTGTGAACCAGTTTGGTTATATACAGTAACTTTTGGCATTGGAATTCCTCCTTCCTATTGTGAATTATTTGCTAACCTTCACAGCGCCTTGAACAACTACAAGAGATTTCTTAGCACCTGGAACGTTACCTTTTACTAGTAATAAGTTGCGCTCAGTGTCAACTTGAACGATTTCTAAGTTTTGGATAGTAACTTGGTCTCCACCCATACGTCCAGCAAGTTTTTTGCCTTTGAATACACGGTTCGGAGCAACTGGGCCCATTGAACCTGGACGACGGTGATAGCGAGAACCATGAGACATAGGTCCGCGAGATTGTCCGTGGCGTTTGATAACACCTTGGAAACCTTTACCTTTAGAAATTCCTGTTACATCAACGATTTCACCTGTAGCGAATACGTCAACTTTTACCTCTTGACCAACCTCTAATCCGTCCACGTCTGCATCGCGGATTTCGCGAATGAAGCGCTTAGGAGTTGTAGATGCTTTAGCAGTGTGGCCTTGTTCAGGTTTGTTAGTTAACTTTTCACGTTTATCTTCAAATCCTAACTGGATTGCATTGTAGCCATCAGTTTCAGTTGTTTTCTTTTGAAGAACAACGTTTGGATTAGCAGCGATAACTGTTACTGGGATTAACTCACCGTTCTCAGCAAATACTTGAGTCATACCGATCTTTCTTCCTAAGATTCCTTTGGTCATGAGTTACACCTCCTACATTTTTAAGTTATATAAATTATAGTTTGATTTCGATATCTACACCAGATGGTAAGTCTAAACGCATTAATGAATCTACTGTTTGTGGAGTAGGACTCACGATGTCGATTAGACGTTTGTGCGTGCGCATTTCGAATTGCTCACGAGAATCTTTGTACTTATGAACAGCACGAAGAATTGTGTAAACAGTTTTTTCAGTTGGTAATGGGATCGGACCAGAAACTGTTGCCCCAGAACGCTTAGCTGTTTCTACAATTTTCTCAGCTGACTGATCAAGAATACGGTGATCGTAAGCTTTTAAACGGATACGAATTTTTTCTTTTGCCATTATTTTCCCTCCTTCGTTCGCCTATTTCTAAAATAGACCTTCTCCATGGAAATTTCCCCACACCATGCCATGGCAAAGCGGCCGGGTGTGTCAGCAACCTTCCACTTCATCGCAGTCAAAGACCAACATTGTCTATTATACAATGTTATTCGTCTAGATGCAAGCATCTTTTTGTTTGCATCTGCTTTTCTCTACTTTTGCTATTATACATGGCACTTTAAAGAATTTCAAGTTTTCATCTAACAGAATTCATTTTACAGTTTCTGGATTATCTTTTGTCGTTTTTATATTACTATAGAAGAAACTCGTCAAAACAAAAAACACCCTCTTCTTCCTTATATAAACGCAAACAAAAAACCTAAGGGAAAATCCCTTAGGTTTTTTTATATCAGTTAAGATTACTCAACGATAGTAGCAACTACACCGTAACCTACTGTACGTCCACCTTCACGAATAGAGAATTTAGTTCCCTCTTCGATAGCGATTGGAGCGATAAGTTCGATAGTCATTTCGATGTTGTCACCAGGCATTACCATTTCAGTACCTTCTGGTAATTGGATGATACCAGTTACGTCAGTTGTACGGAAGTAGAACTGAGGACGGTAGTTAGCGAAGAATGGAGTGTGACGTCCACCTTCTTCTTTAGATAATACGAAAACTTCAGCTTTGAATTTAGCGTGAGCTTTTACAGAACCGCTTTTTGCAAGTACTTGTCCACGTTGGATGTCTTCACGAGCAACCCCACGAAGTAAAGCACCGATGTTGTCTCCAGCTTGAGCTTGGTCAAGAAGTTTACGGAACATCTCTACACCAGTTACAGTTGTAGAAGCATTTTCTTCAGCAAGACCGATGATTTCTACTACGTCACCAACTTTAACGATACCGCGCTCAACACGACCAGTAGCAACTGTACCACGACCTGTGATAGAGAATACGTCCTCTACAGGCATTAAGAATGGTTTGTCAGTTTCACGTTCTGGAGTTGGGATGTAAGCATCAACTTCAGCCATTAATTCAATGATTTTTGCTTCCCAATCAGCTTCTCCTTGAAGAGCTTTAAGAGCAGAACCTTTGATTACAGGAATGTCGTCGCCTGGGAATCCGTATTCAGATAATAGGTCGCGAACTTCCATTTCTACTAATTCTAATAATTCTTCGTCATCTACCATGTCGCATTTGTTTAAGAATACAACGATGTAAGGAACACCTACTTGACGAGAAAGAAGGATGTGCTCACGTGTTTGAGGCATTGGGCCATCAGCAGCAGATACTACTAAGATACCGCCGTCCATTTGAGCAGCACCAGTGATCATGTTTTTAACATAGTCAGCGTGACCTGGGCAGTCAACGTGTGCATAGTGACGAGTTTCAGTTTCGTACTCAACGTGTGCAGTTGAGATTGTGATACCGCGCTCTCTTTCTTCTGGAGCAGCATCGATTTGATCGTATCCGCGTGCTTCAGCACCACCAGCTTTTGCAAGAACTGTAGTGATCGCAGCAGTTAATGTAGTTTTACCATGGTCAACGTGGCCGATTGTACCGATGTTAACATGGGGTTTAGAACGTTCGAATTTAGCTTTAGCCATTCTAAATTCCTCCTTAGTTTATATAGGTTATTTTATATTTAGACTAGAAAGTGAAACTTACGTCCCACTTTCTAAGCTTACATAAGTAGTTATACTTGAACAATCGATAAAAATCAATTATTCACCTTTATTTTTTTTGATAATTTCTTCAGAAACAGACTTTGGTACTTCTTCATAGTGGTCAAACACCATAGAGAATGTTCCGCGTCCTTGAGTGTTAGAACGTAATGACGTTGCATAACCGAACATTTCAGAAAGTGGAACCATAGCGCGAACAACTTGTGCGTTACCGCGAGCTTCCATACCTTCTACACGTCCACGACGAGATGTTACGTCACCCATAATGTCACCCATGTACTCTTCAGGAATTACAACTTCAACTTTCATCATTGGCTCAAGAATTACTGGGCTACATTTAGAAACCGCAGCTTTAAGTGCCATAGATGCAGCGATTTTGAACGCCATCTCAGATGAATCGACATCATGGTAAGATCCGTCAACTAATGCAGCTTTAATGTCAACTAGTGGATAACCAGCTAGTACACCATTTTTAAGTGCATCTTCAAGACCTGCTCCAACAGCTGGGATGTATTCACGAGGAACTACACCACCGACGATCTTGTTTTCGAATTCGAATCCTTTACCTTCTTCGTTAGGTTCAAACTCAATCCAAACGTGACCGAATTGTCCACGACCACCAGATTGACGAGCGAACTTACCTTCAACTTTCGCAGCAGCGCGGAAAGTCTCACGGTATGCTACCTGAGGAGCACCAACGTTTGCTTCCACTTTGAATTCACGACGCATACGGTCAACGATGATATCAAGGTGAAGTTCACCCATACCAGCGATGATAGTTTGGCCAGTTTCTTGGTCAGTGTGAGCACGGAATGTTGGATCTTCTTCAGAAAGCTTAGATAATGCTGTACCCATTTTATCTTGGTCAGCTTTAGATTTTGGTTCGATAGCTACAGAGATAACTGGCTCTGGGAATTCCATAGACTCAAGGATAACAAGGCTCTTCTCGTCACAAAGAGTATCACCAGTAGTAGTATCTTTTAAACCTACAGCAGCAGCGATATCACCAGCGTAAACTGTTGAAATCTCTTCACGGCTGTTAGCGTGCATTTGTAGGATACGACCTACACGCTCACGCTTACCTTTAGTTGAGTTTTTCACGTATGATCCAGAGTTTAACACACCAGAGTACACACGGAAGAACGTTAACTTACCAACATAAGGGTCAGTCATGATTTTGAATGCTAAAGCTGCGAATGGTTCTTCATCGCTAGACTTACGTTCTACTTCTTCATCTGTATCCGGTAGAGTACCTTTAATAGCAGGTACATCTAGTGGTGATGGAAGGTAGTCGATAACTGCGTCTAACAGAATTTGAACACCTTTGTTTTTGAATGCAGAACCACAGATTACTGGGAAGAATTCTACAGAAGTTGTAGCCTTACGGATACCAGCTTTAAGCTCTTCTACAGTGATTTCTTCACCTTCTAGGTACTTCATCATCATTTCTTCATCAAGCTCAGCTACCGCTTCAATAAGTTTTCCACGGTATTCTTCAGCTAATTCTTTGTGCTCTTCAGGAATTTCAACACGTTGAATGTCTGTTCCTAAATCGTTACCGTACATGTAAGCACACTCTTCAACAAGGTCAATGATACCATTGAACTCATCTTCAGCACCGATTGGTAACTGAATTGGATGTGCGTTTGCTTGTAAACGATCGTGGATTGTTCCTACAGAGTATAAGAAATCTGCACCGATCTTATCCATTTTGTTAACGAATACGATACGAGGTACGCCGTAAGTAGTAGCCTGACGCCAAACAGTTTCTGTTTGTGGTTCTACACCAGATTGCGCATCAAGTACCGCTACAGCGCCATCAAGTACGCGTAAAGAACGTTCTACTTCTACTGTGAAATCTACGTGTCCTGGAGTATCAATGATGTTTACACGATGACCTTTCCATTGTGCTGTAGTTGCAGCAGAAGTAATTGTGATACCACGCTCTTGCTCTTGCTCCATCCAGTCCATCTGAGATGCACCTTCGTGAGTTTCACCGATTTTATGAATACGTCCTGTGTAGTACAGAATACGCTCAGTTGCTGTTGTTTTACCAGCATCGATGTGAGCCATGATACCAATATTACGAGTGTTTTCTAAAGAGAACTCTCTTGCCATTTGGTGTCTTGCTCCTTCCATATATGGATTGGATTTTTTTATTTTAAGTAGCAAAAAAGCCACTTTATATTGTTACACATGTCAGTATGTCCAGTACTCTCATTATGTAAAACGAGCGCCCGATGAAAGGGAGAGGCATTCTCCCTCTCCACACTTCCATAAGCGACAAATAAAGCGGTTTATGCTTACATTTATTTTACGTTGAATCCTACCAACGGTAATGAGCAAATGCTTTGTTAGCTTCTGCCATTTTATGAGTGTCTTCACGTTTCTTAACAGATGCACCAGCGTTGTTAGCTGCATCTAAGATTTCGTTAGCAAGACGCTCTTCCATAGTTTTTTCACCACGAAGACGAGCGTAGTTTACTAACCAACGAAGACCTAAAGTTGTACGGCGTTCTGGACGAACCTCAACTGGAACTTGGTAGTTAGCACCACCAACACGACGAGCGCGTACTTCAAGAACAGGCATGATGTTCTTAAGAGCTTGCTCGAATACTTCCATTGGCTCTTTACCAGTACGTTCGTTTACGATATCGAACGCATTATAAAGAATTGTTTGAGATTTACCTTTTTTACCGTCAACCATCATTTTGTTGATAAGGCGTGTTACTAGCTTCGAATTGTACATTGGATCTGGTAACACGTCACGTTTCGCAACAGGTCCTTTACGAGGCATATTGAGTTCCTCCTTTCATTTTAAAGTTATTATTTTTTAGCAGGTTTTGGTCTCTTAGTACCATATTTAGAACGTCCTTGCATACGTTTGTCAACACCAGCTGTGTCAAGCGCACCACGAACGATGTGGTAACGTACCCCCGGTAAATCCTTTACACGACCACCGCGAATTAATACTACGCTATGCTCTTGTAGGTTATGACCGATACCTGGGATGTAAGCTGTAACCTCGATACCGTTTGTTAAACGTACACGAGCGTATTTACGTAACGCTGAGTTAGGTTTCTTTGGAGTCATTGTACCAACACGAGTACATACACCACGTTTTTGAGGTGCAGAGATATCAGTTGATTTTTTCTTTAAAGAGTTAAAACCTTTGTTTAACGCAGGTGATTTAGATTTCCATACTTTATCAGTACGACCATTTCTCACTAATTGGTTAATAGTAGGCATTTGATTATCCTCCCTTCGCATGTTTGTATGACCACATATCCAGGTGGTTCATTATTAGTTGAAAACAAAGTTTTTGCAAGGAAGAGCAAATGCTCTCTCCTCACAAAAACAGTTTTAACTTATTATTCCTATTGCTGAAGCTCCCACTTGAATCTCCGAAGCTTTACCAAGCTTACGAACTGATTCAACTTTTGTTATGGGCACGTTATATTGCATTGCAACACGAATGATAGCATGGGTTAACCGCATGTCAGCATCCTCTGCGATGACAACTTCTTTAACTGTACCATTTTTGATTGCCTCCAATGTACGTTTATGACCAACGACTACATTTTCAGCAGTTGATACTTTTTGATAAGACATATAAATATCCTCCAAAGCATCGTTCAGGAGCAACCTTGATTATAGTAACATTTTGACTCATACAATGTCAACTAAGATTAATTGTTTTTATACAAAATTTATGCCGGAAAATTTTACTGTTCCACATAAACCTCATCGTTTTCTACATTCATGTCATCTTGTGTTGTTTTTACAAGATCCACTTTGCGATAACGATTCATACCTGTTCCAGCAGGAACAAGTTTACCGATAATAACATTTTCTTTTAATCCTAGAAGTTCATCGCGTTTACCCTTAATTGCTGCATCAGTTAAGACACGAGTTGTTTCTTGGAACGATGCTGCAGATAAGAATGAATCTGTTTCAAGTGAAGCTTTTGTAATACCAAGTAGAACAGGTCTAGCTGTTGCTGGTTGCTTACCTTGCAGTAAGACCTTAGCATTCGCATCAGTGAACTGATGGATATCTAGTAATGTTCCTGGTAATACATCTGTTTCACCTGCATCACTTACACGAACTTTACGTAACATTTGACGTACCATTACTTCTACGTGTTTGTCACCAATTTCTACCCCTTGCATACGGTATACTTTTTGAACTTCACGTAATAAGTATTCTTGAACCGCCGTAATGTCCGTTACTTTTAGTAATTCTTTCGGATCAATAGAACCTTCTGTTAACTCTTTACCGTGGCTAATTGGCTGTCCTGGAGTTACTTTCAGACGAGCACCGTAAGGAATAGCATACGTACGAGCTTCAACTTCACCCTGTACAACTACTTCTTGGCGATCTTTAACGTCGTTGATCGCTGCGATAACACCGTCGATTTCACTGATAACTGCCTGACCTTTCGGATTACGAGCTTCGAAGATCTCTTGGATACGAGGTAAACCTTGAGTAATATCATCTCCGGCAACCCCACCTGTATGGAATGTACGCATCGTTAACTGTGTACCTGGCTCACCGATAGATTGAGCTGCGATAATACCTACCGCTTCTCCTACTTCTACGTCTGTTCCAGTTGCTAAGTTACGACCGTAACACTTCTTACATACACCGTGGCGAGTGTTACACGTAAACGCTGAACGAATGTTTACAGTTTCAACACCCGAATTTTCAACGATATGAGCGATATCTTCAGTAATTAATTGATTTTCAGCAACTAATACTTCACCTGTTTCAGGATGTTTTACAGTTTTTCTTGCAAAACGTCCAACAAGACGATCATATAATGACTCGATAACTTCATTACCCTCTTTAATCGCACCAATTAATAAACCGCGATCTGTTCCACAATCATCTTCACGAACGATTACATCTTGTGCAACGTCAACAAGACGACGTGTTAAGTAACCAGAATCGGCAGTTTTAAGTGCTGTATCGGCAAGACCTTTACGCGCACCATGCGTAGAGATGAAGTACTCAAGTACTGTTAAACCTTCACGGAAACTCGATTTGATTGGAAGTTCGATGATACGACCAGATGGATTGGCCATAAGACCACGCATACCAGCAAGCTGAGTAAAGTTAGATGCGTTACCACGGGCACCTGAGTCACTCATCATGAAGATTGGGTTGCGTTTATTCAAGGATTTCATCAGTTTTCCTTGGATAACATCTTTTGCATTACTCCAAATAGAGATAACGCGATCGTAACGTTCTTCTTCCGTGATTAAACCGCGACGGAATTGTTTAATTACATTATCTACTTTTGCTTGTGCTTCGTGGAGAATTTCATCTTTTTCGCCTAATACAAGAATGTCAGATACCCCAACTGTAATACCAGCTTTTGTAGAGTACTTGAATCCTAAGTTTTTCATACGGTCAAGCATGCGAGACGTTTCTGTAATTTGGAAACGTTTGAACACTTCCGCAATGATGTTACCAAGGATCTTCTTGCTAAATGGCGCCACTTCTTCGCGACTAGCAATAATTTCTTTAATGTTCGCACCTTTTTCAACGAAATATTTCGCTGGTGTTTCTTTTTCAAGGTTTGAATTTGTTGGTTCATTAATATAAGGGAACGACTCTGGTAAGATTTCGTTAAATATTAATTTACCAACTGTTGTTAATAGAAGCATACTCTTTTGCTCTTCAGTAAATGTTGCGTTGTTTACTGCACTTGCAGCTACTGCAACACGTGTATGAAGATGAACATATCCATTTTGATATGCAAGCAATGCTTCATTTGCATCTTTGAAGACCATACCTTCACCGATTGCACCTTCACGCTCAAGTGTTAAGTAATAGTTACCTAATACCATATCCTGAGATGGAGTAACAACTGGTTTACCGTCTTTCGGGTTCAAGATGTTTTGTGCCGCTAACATAAGAAGACGAGCTTCAGCTTGAGCTTCTGATGATAAAGGTACGTGAACGGCCATTTGGTCACCGTCAAAGTCCGCGTTGTATGCAGTACATACAAGTGGGTGAAGACGGATTGCGCGACCTTCTACTAATGTAGGTTCAAACGCCTGGATACCAAGACGGTGAAGTGTTGGTGCGCGGTTTAGAAGTACTGGATGTTCTTTAATCACAGACTCTAAAACGTCCCAAACTTCAGGTTGTACACGCTCGATTTTACGTTTCGCACTCTTAATGTTATGTGCTAATCCTTTTTCAACTAACTCTTTCATTACGAAAGGTTTGAACAGTTCAAGCGCCATTTCTTTTGGTAATCCACATTGATACATCTTTAAGTTCGGTCCTACAACGATTACAGAACGACCAGAGTAGTCAACACGTTTACCTAATAAGTTTTGACGGAAACGTCCTTGTTTACCTTTAAGCATGTGAGATAGTGATTTTAATGGACGGTTACCTGGCCCAGTAACTGGACGGCCACGACGACCATTATCGATTAATGCGTCTACAGCTTCTTGTAACATACGTTTTTCGTTTTGAACGATGATGCTTGGTGCACCTAAGTCCAATAGACGTTTTAAACGGTTGTTACGGTTAATTACACGACGGTATAAGTCGTTTAAGTCAGAAGTAGCAAAACGTCCACCGTCTAACTGTACCATTGGGCGTAGTTCTGGTGGGATTACTGGTAGAACATCTAAGATCATCCAAGACGGTTCATTTCCAGAGTTACGGAATGCTTCTAATACTTCTAGACGTTTAATAGCACGAGTACGGCGTTGTCCTTGTGCTGTTTTTAATTCTTCTTTTAAGAAGTCTACTTCTTTATCTAAATCGATGTCTTGTAGTAGCTTTTTAATTGCTTCTGCACCCATAGCAGCTTGGAATGTGCTACCATATCGATCACGATATGCACGGTATTCTTTTTCAGAAAGTAATTGCTTCTTATCAAGTGGTGTATCTCCACTTTCTGTTACAACATAAGAAGCGAAATAAATTACTTCTTCAAGCGCGCGAGGGGACATGTCTAAGACAAGTCCCATGCGGCTCGGGATACCTTTGAAATACCAAATATGAGATACAGGAGCAGCTAATTCGATATGACCCATACGTTCACGACGTACTTTTGCACGCGTTACTTCAACGCCACATCGATCACAAACTACACCTTTATAACGTACACGTTTGTATTTTCCGCAATGACATTCCCAGTCCTTTTGTGGTCCGAAAATACGCTCACAGAACAAGCCATCTTTTTCAGGCTTTAACGTACGATAGTTAATAGTTTCTGGTTTCTTAACTTCACCGTATGACCAAGAACGAATCTTGTCAGGTGAAGCAAGTCCAATCTTCATATATTCAAAGTTATTTACATCTATCAAGGGGCCTACCTCCCTTTTAGTCTACAGGTTATCCCAATTATTCCTTAGTTGTCTCAACTTCGACATTCAATTTATCTGCTGATTGATGATCATCGTCATCTTCTGTATCACGCATTTCAATTTCTGTATCGTCGCTAGACATCATTTTAACGTCCATACCTAAACTTTGCAGCTCTTTAATCAATACTTTGAATGATTCAGGAACGCCTGGTTCTGGAACATTTTCGCCTTTAACAATTGCTTCATAAGTCTTAACACGTCCAACAACATCATCAGACTTCACTGTTAAGATTTCTTGAAGAGTATAAGCAGCACCGTAAGCTTCAAGTGCCCAAACCTCCATCTCACCGAAACGCTGTCCACCGAACTGAGCTTTACCTCCAAGAGGTTGCTGCGTTACAAGTGAGTATGGTCCAGTAGAACGAGCATGAAGTTTATCGTCAACCATGTGCGCAAGTTTGATCATATACATGACACCAACAGATACGCGGTTATCGAATGGTTCACCAGTACGTCCGTCATACAGGATTGTTTTCGCGTCATTTGCCATACCAGCTTCTTCAATTGTGCCCCAAACATCTTCCTCACGAGCACCATCGAATACTGGTGTTGCAATGTGAATGCCAAGGTATCTTGCTGCCATACCAAGATGAAGCTCTAATACCTGACCGATATTCATACGAGATGGTACCCCTAATGGGTTTAACATGATATCGATTGGCGTACCGTCTGGTAGGTAAGGCATATCTTCTTCTGGTAAAATACGAGAAATAACACCTTTGTTACCGTGACGTCCGGCCATCTTGTCACCTTCAGAAATTTTACGTTTTTGAACGATATATGCACGTACAAGTTGATTCACGCCTGGTGGCAATTCATCGCCATCTTCACGGTTGAATACTTTTACGTCTAAGATAATACCGCCACCACCGTGTGGTACACGTAGTGATGTATCACGTACTTCACGCGCTTTTTCTCCAAAGATAGCATGTAATAGACGTTCTTCAGCTGTTAATTCTGTTACACCTTTAGGTGTTACTTTACCAACAAGTAAATCTCCATCTTTTACTTCAGCACCAACGCGAATGATACCGCGCTCGTCAAGGTTACGTAATGCGTCTTCCCCAACGTTTGGAATGTCACGTGTAATTTCTTCTGGTCCAAGCTTCGTATCACGAGCTTCTGATTCATATTCTTCAATATGAATAGAAGTGTACACATCATCTTTTACAAGGCGCTCACTCATGATGATCGCATCCTCGTAGTTATAACCGTCCCAAGTCATGAAGCCAACAAGCACGTTACGTCCAAGTGCTAGTTCACCTAATTCCATAGAAGGACCATCCGCAAGGATTTCACCTTTTACAACTTCATTTCCAACACTTACGATTGGACGTTGGTTGTAACAAGTTCCTTGGTTAGAACGAATGAATTTTTGCATTTTGTAGCGATCTAAGTCGCCTTTTACTGTTTGACCGTCAACTTCTACATAGCGACGTACCCAAACTTCACGTGCTTCTACGCGCTCAACAACACCAGGATGTTTACAGATTACTGCAGCACCTGAGTCTTTTGCTGATACGTACTCCATACCTGTACCTACAATCGGAGATTCCGGATTCATTAACGGAACCGCCTGACGTTGCATGTTCGCTCCCATAAGTGCGCGGTTAGAGTCATCGTTTTCTAAGAACGGAATACAAGCTGTCGCTGCCGACACTACTTGTTTTGGAGATACATCCATGTAGTCGATGCGTTCTCTATTTGTGACAATGTTTTCACCACGGAAACGAGCTACGATATCTTCACTTAGGAATTCACCTTCGTCAGATAATTTCATATTCGCTTGGGCTACAACATAGTTATCTTCTTCATCTGCTGTTAAGTAATCAACATGCCCTGTTACAAGACCAGTTTCTGGGTCAACACGACGGTATGGTGTTTCAATGAAACCAAACTCATTTACTTTCGCGAACGAAGATAATGAGTTAATCAAACCGATGTTTGGTCCCTCTGGTGTTTCAATCGGACACATACGACCGTAGTGAGAGTAATGAACGTCACGCACTTCAAAGCCTGCGCGCTCACGCGTTAAACCACCAGGTCCTAATGCAGATAGTCTTCGTTTGTGAGTTAACTCTGCTAATGGGTTTGTTTGGTCCATAAACTGAGATAACTGAGAACTTCCGAAGAACTCTTTAATAGATGCAATAACAGGACGAATATTAATTAGTGCCTGTGGTGTAATTGCATTTGTATCTTGGATCGACATTCTCTCACGAACAACACGTTCCATACGAGAAAGACCGATACGGAATTGATTTTGTAACAGTTCTCCAACAGAACGCAGACGACGGTTTCCTAAATGGTCAATATCATCTGTATCCCCTACTTTGTATAGTAGGTTGAAGAAGTAACTGATAGAAGCAAGGATATCACCTGGTGTGATGTGTTTCACATCACGAGTAATGTTTGCATTACCAATTACATTAATTACGCGTTCGCCTTCCGACTCAGGAGCATAAATCTTAATAGATTGCAGCTCAACATCGCCTTCTACCACTCCACCCATTGGTTTCGCTGTTTTGAATCCAATGTTTTTCTCTAAGTAAGGTAAAATGCGATCAAGTGTACGACGATCTAAGATTGTTCCTTCTGCCGCTAAAATTTCACCAGTTTCTGGATCCACTAATGTTTCAGCTAAACGTTGATTAAACAATCTGTTTTTAATGTGTAACTTCTTGTTGATCTTATAGCGACCTACATTTGCTAAATCGTAGCGCTTTGGATCAAAGAAACGAGACACAAGTAAGCTCTTAGCATTTTCTACTGTTGGTGGTTCACCAGGACGTAGACGCTCATAAATTTCAAGCAATGCTTTTTCTGTGCTATCTGTGTTGTCTTTTTCTAATGTGTTGCTTAAGTATTCGTTATCACCTAAAAGCTCGGTGATTTCTTGATCAGAGCCAAACCCTAATGCGCGTAACAAAACAGTTACAGGAAGTTTACGCGTACGGTCAATACGCACATATACAACATCCTTAGCATCTGTCTCATACTCTAACCAAGCTCCGCGGTTTGGAATTACAGTAGCAGTAAAACCACGTTTTCCGTTTTTATCCACTTTGCCACTATAGTATACGCTTGGAGAGCGAACTAACTGGGAAACGATAACACGTTCTGCACCGTTAATTACGAATGTTCCAGTCTCTGTCATGAGTGGGAAATCTCCCATGAACACATCTTGTTCTTTTACTTCACCAGTTTCCTTGTTGATTAGACGCACTTTTACACGAAGTGGTGCTGCATACGTCACATCACGCTCTTTGCATTCGTCTACAGAGTATTTAGGTTCACCTAAGCTGTAGTCGATAAATTCAAGCGATAGATTTCCCGTAAAGTCTTCAATCGGAGAAATGTCTTGGAACATTTCTCGCAAACCCTCATCAAGAAACCACTGATAAGAAGAGGTTTGAATTTCGATAAGATTTGGTAACTCTAATACTTCACTAATACGGGCATAACTTCTTCGTTGGCGGTGGCGTCCGTATTGAACTAGTTGACCTGTCAACTGCTTCACCCCTCAAATCATGAGTATTATAAATGCACAAAAAAATTTGTGCAAAATCACAAATAAATACAACTACTGCTATTAGCGTAGTCTCTTTCTCTTAAAGATAAATACGTTGAGTCTTTCTACCTGCTCAAAAAAGAAAAATGGCTTCTATAAGAAAACCATCATTCTGTTTCATAATCTGCTGATTTTACTATCTTTTCCAAGAGAAACAAAAATATACATCTTTCTCAACGCAGAAAATCATATATTGGCATTGTATAATGTTAACATAGCCAAAAATAACCGTCAACGTTTTTTTGATTTTATGATATAATATCCTTTTTTCTTTTCTACAAACTCAACTTCAGAAAATACTTCTTCTAGTTTTTTTAGCGCAGACGGTGCACCTTGTTTCTTTTGAATAACAATCCAAAGCTCTCCATCTGGAACTAAATACTCCACAGCTTTTTCTAAAATCTCATGTACGATATCTTTACCCGCACGAATCGGAGGGTTAGATAGAATAGCAGCATACTTACCATCTACATTTTCATAGACGCTACTTTGAAAAATACGTATATTCTCGATTTTGTTATTAGCGGCGTTTTCTTTCGCAAGCCCAAGTGCCCTCTCGTTCACATCCACCATGTGAACTTCACGACCTTGAAACTCTTTCGCTAACGACAAACCAATAGGACCGTATCCGCAACCTACGTCTAATATATCACCTTTAATATCTGGCATTTGAAACGCTTCAATTAAAAGACGGGAACCAAAGTCCACTTCGTTTTTCGAGAACACCCCATGGTCAGATAAGAAAGTGAATCGAGATCCACGAAGGGCAAACTCCCATCGCTTACGATCACTTTTACTAGAAGGGTCGTTAGAAAAATAATGGTCTGCCATATGGCCACCTCTTTTCTTTACAGTTAAAAAAAAAGCTCGCATGAGAGCGAGCTTTTTTTAAAGCATCAAAAGTTAATTACTTAACTTCTACAGCAGCGCCAACTTCTTCAAGTTTAGCTTTGATTTCTTCAGCTTCTTCTTTAGCAGCAGCTTCTTTGATTACTTTTGGAGTGTTGTCAACTAATTCTTTAGCTTCTTTTAAGCCAAGACCAGTGATTTCACGAACAACTTTGATAACTTTGATTTTTTGTGCACCAGCGCTAGTTAGTTCCACATCAAATTCAGTTTTCTCAGCAGCAGCTTCTCCAGCGCCACCAGCAACAGCTACAGGAGCAGCAGCAGTTACGCCGAATTCTTCCTCGATAGCTTTTACTAAGTCGTTAAGTTCTAATACAGTCATAGATTTAACTGCTTCAATGATTTGTTCTTTAGTCATTGTAAATATCCTCCCTTAAATAGGTTTGTGTTGTTTTATCGATAATACGTAATTATCTTTTAAAAAATTAAGCGCCTTGCTCTTCCTTTTGGTCTGCAACTGCTTTAGTAGCAAGTGCAAGGTTACGGATTGGAGCTTGAAGAACGCTAAGAAGCATAGAAAGTAAGCCTTCACGTGATGGAAGAGTAGCGATTGCTTTAACCTCATCAAGTGTTACAAGTTTACCTTCGATTACGCCCGCTTTAATTTCTAAAGCTTCATGATCTTTAGCGAAGTCGTTTAATACTTTCGCAGGAGCAACTACATCCTCGTTACTGAACGCGATTGCGTTTGGTCCTGTTAAGAATTCATTTAACTCAGCCATTTCAGCAGATTCTGCAGCACGACGAGTTAGAGAGTTTTTGTAAACTTTGAACTCAACGCCAGCTTCACGTAATTGCTTACGTAATTCTGTTGCTTCAGAAACTGTTAAACCACGGTAGTCAACAACGATTGTAGATTTACTAGCGCGAAGTTTGTCCGCGATTTCAGTTACAACTTGTTGTTTAGTTTCGATTACTTTGCTCATGTTATTACACCTCCTGTAGATTATATAGAAGATGTACCGAAAGTGCACTAAAAACCTCCATGCCCAACTTGTAGACATGGAGGCATATAGTCACAGAAAAAAGATTCCGCTTCGTATATTAACACCTAGGTAGGAAATTAAGTCTATTGACACCTACTGTCTACGGTACACTAATTAAATTCACAACATAAATGATTATATTAAAACTTCTTTATGAAGTCAACTTCCAAAATTTACGCTAATGTAGAAACGTCTACACGTACGCCAGGTCCCATTGTAGAAGCAACTGTTACGTTCTTCATGTAAGTACCTTTTGCAGCAGCTGGCTTAACTTTTTGTAAAGTGTCAGCAATTGTTTTGAAGTTTTCTACTAATTTAGCATCTTCGAAAGATACTTTACCGATTGGAACGTGGATGTTACCAGCTTTATCAACGCGGTATTCAACTTTACCAGCTTTGATTTCGTTAACAGCTTTAGTTACATCGAAAGTAACTGTTCCAGTTTTAGGGTTTGGCATTAAACCTTTAGGTCCTAATACGCGACCAAGTTTACCAACTTCACCCATCATGTCAGGAGTTGCTACTACTACATCGAAATCGAACCAACCTTGTTGGATTTTACCGATGTAATCAGTATCGCCTACGAAGTCAGCTCCAGCAGCTTCAGCTTCTTTAGCTTTTTCACCTTTAGCAAATACTAATACACGTTGTACTTTACCAGTACCGTGTGGAAGAACAACTGCGCCACGAATTTGTTGGTCAGCTTTCTTAGGGTCAACACCTAAACGGAATGCAGCTTCTACAGTTGCATCAAATTTAGCTGTGTTTGTTTTCTTTACTAATTCTACTGCTTCTGTTGCAGAGTAAGCAGCTGCACGATCAACAAGCTTTGCAGCTTCTACGTACTTTTTACCTCTTTTAGCCATTTTTATTTCCTCCTCGAATGTGGTTTTAGCGGAATAACCTCCCACGTTTACGCCTGTTTTCAGGTATAACCTGAGGATGAGCGCCATCCATTTATTTAAAAACGATAATCATTTACGATAATAAAGGTTGCGAATTGGAATTCCAGACCCGCAACCTTTTTTAAAAACAAATCGAATTAGTCTTCGATAACGATGCCCATACTGCGTGCAGTACCTTCAACCATACGCATTGCAGCTTCTACGCTAGCAGCGTTTAGGTCAGGCATTTTAGTTTCAGCGATTTCGCGTACTTTATCACGCTTAACAGTTGCCACTTTATTACGGTTCGGTTCACCAGAACCAGACTCAATACCAGCTACTTTCTTAAGAAGAACAGCAGCAGGAGGAGTTTTAGTAATGAAAGTGAATGAACGGTCCTCAAATACCGTAATTTCAACAGGGATGATAAGACCAGCTTGATCTGCTGTACGAGCGTTAAACTCTTTACAGAAGCCCATGATGTTAACACCTGCTTGTCCTAATGCTGGACCAACTGGTGGAGCTGGGTTAGCTTTACCTGCAGGAATTTGAAGCTTTACCATTTTAATTACCTTTTTAGCCACGAGACACACCTCCTTAAGTCCGTGATGTGGTCAATTGGACAGTGATTTGCCCTCCCACGTCATATTTTATCTGTAAGGATAAAATCTTTCAAAAAACGTCTCCGATAACGAAGACGTACTGACTTAAAAGATATTATCACTTTTTACAATTCATTTCAAGTTTCATTTTATAATTTTTCAATTTGATGGAAGTCAAGTTCAACTGGAGTCTCGCGACCAAACATGTCCACAAGCACGCTAACCTTTTTCTTCTCCACATCAATTTCTTCAATAGCACCTGTATAATCTGCGAATGGCCCCTCATTTACACGTACTGTCTCATGAAGTTCAAAGTCGAAATCAACCACTTCGTTGTCCATTCCCATATGTTTCATAATGGTAACAACTTCCTCTTCTAATAGAGGTGATGGTTTAGATCCAGAACCAGAAGAACCAACGAACCCAGTTACACCCGGCGTGTTACGTACAACATACCAAGAGTCATCAGTCATGATTAATTCTACTAATACATAACCTGGGAACACTTTTCTTTTCATTAATTTTTCTTTTCCGTTTTTCATTTCTACTTCTACTTCTTCCGGGACAACAACACGGAAAATTTTATCTTGCATACCCATTGATTCTACACGTTTCTCTAGGTTTGCTTTTACTTTATTTTCATATCCAGAATAAGTATGGACAACATACCAACTTTTTTCCATTCATTTAGGACGAGCGTCCTTCCCTCCCTGACGTACATTTTTTTGCGCAAATGAAAAAACCCGTTCACCGGGCTTTTACACAGTTCTTATAAATAACATTATATCATGGATAAGTGCTTCTTATTCAAGAATTAACCAAGAATTAACCGAATTAAAGAAGAAATGCCCATATCAACTACTGCGAAGAAAATCGCAAAGAACACAACTGTAGCAACAACAGTCGCTGTTGAGCGGAGTAATTCATCTTTTTTAGGCCAACTTACTTTTTTCATTTCGCGACCTACATCGCCGAAAAAGTTCGTTAAACGCATCTGCGGGACCTCCAGTGTATTATTTCAATTATTTATTTTGTTTCCTTGTGAACTGTATGCTGATTGCATGTTTTACAAAACTTTTTTATTTCAAGTCGCTCTATTGAGCTCGTATCTTTCATAGTAGAGTAGTTTCGATTTTTACACTCTTCACATGAGAGTACAACTTTTTTCCTCATTAGTTACACCAACCTTGTAACATTATGTCCCTAAAAATGTATCATACAATAAAAGACAATGTCAATGACATGCATTTTGTACTCTCTACAAAAGAAAACAGGTGATTTATTTTACACCTGTAGCACTTGTTACTTCTTATGAATTTAAAGTTGTACTTTCTCTCATTTCCATATATCGTTCCAATTTCCTCTTTACTCTTTGTAAAGCGTTATCAATAGATTTCACATGCCTGTTTAACTGTTCTGAAATCTCTTGATAAGAACGACCATCTAAATATAAAGAAAGCACTTTTCTTTCTAAATCGCTTAATAATTCAGATATTTTTGATTCTATGTCTGTATATTCTTCCTGGCTAATGATCATCTCTTCAGGATCAGTCACCTTCGCTTCAGAAATAACATCCAATAACGTTCGATCAGATTCCTCATCGTAAATCGGCTTATCTAAAGACACATACGAATTTAAAGGAATATGTTTTTGTCTTGTTGCCGTTTTAATAGCGGTAATAATTTGTCGAGTGATACATAGTTCAGCAAATGCTTTGAATGAAGACAGCTTGTCCTCTTTATAATCACGAATTGCTTTAAACAACCCTATCATACCTTCTTGAACAATGTCTTCTCGATCGGCACCCACTAAAAAGTAAGATCTTGATTTCGCACGAACAAAGTTCTTATACTTGTGAATTAAATATTCTAGAGCGTCAGTATTACCTTTTCGAACTAACTCAACGATTGCCTCATCCTCTAAATCACGAAATGTAACGTCGCCTATACTTACGAAGCCTGCTTCCACCTTGATCCCTCCGACCGCTATTTATTTAGCAATATTATACAGTAAAAAGATAAAGAGCGTCAATGCTTCAACGCTCTCCTCTTCTTAATTTTTCTAATTTTTCTGTAATATCTTTACTAAATATCTTTCGCATGGCGGGCTGCTGTTCTTTCGCGTCTTTTGTACGCCTTCTTACTTGTTGTTCCATTGCTTGTACTTCCAACTCTAATTCACGCGCAGATTTTCGAAGGGCACCTTGCGCAAATATAACCCATTGTTCTGTATAATCAGAAGTCGCAACATATATTTGTGTATTTATATTTCTAAGCTCTATCGCAAGTTGCTCTATCTTTTCGTCTGCAGTTTGATTCTTTCGTGTGAATATTACTTCTACACGAGATTGTTTCATCTTTTTTTCAATACCATGGACTGTATAGGCATCAAAGACTATCATCACTTTTGTGCCTGTATAACCTTGATAATCCGCCATCTTATCAATAAGCGCATCTCTTGATGATTGTAAATCTACATCCCGCAGTTTCTTCAAATCTCCCCAAGCTCCGATAATGTTGTAGCCGTCAACGATTAAAATATCGTTCATTTTTTATTTACCAATTTCGTGACGTTTACGATATACCTCATACATTAACAAACTTGCGGCTACTGAAGCATTTAAGGATGTAACTTTACCAACCATCGGTAGAGTGATTAAGAAATCACACTTTTCACCAATAATACGACTCATACCTTTTCCTTCACTACCAATTACTAATCCAATCGGCATTGTACCATCTAAATTACGGTAATCCGTTTTCCCTTTGGCATCTGTACCAGCAATCCAAAGTCCACGCTCTTTTAATTCATCAATTGTACGAGATAAGTTTGTTACGCGCGCAACAGGAATGTATTCAATCGCTCCTGTTGATGCTTTCGCAACTGATGCGGTAAGTCCCACAGCTCTTCTCTTCGGAATAATAATTCCATGAGCTCCTGTTGCATCAGCAGTACGCATAATAGAACCTAGGTTATGCGGATCTTCAATCTCATCTAAAATCAAGAAGAACGGATCTTCATTACGTTTTTCTGCCACTTTGAATAAATCTTCTAACTCTGCATACTGATATGCAGCTACTTGAGCAATTACACCTTGATGATTACCCTCAACTAATTGATCTAACTTTTTCTTTGGTGCATGTTGTAAAATAATCTTATTTTCTTTCGCTAATGCTAGTACAATTTGTACTTGTCCTTTGGCAGCACCTTCTGCGATCCAAATTTTATTAATATCTCTCCCTGATCTTAACGCTTCAATTACAGGGTTACGTCCGATAATATATTCACTAGTCATGATGATGTGCCCCCTTCCTTTTCTTCTAAAACTGCAATTGCCTTATATACAATTTCGTCTAATCTTTCACGATTATTTAATAAATGATGGTAACCAATTAGCGCTTCAAAGGCTGTACTATGTCGATATGTTTGTACATCCGTATTTTTCGGAACTGTACCTGAATTTGCATTACGCCCTCTTCTTAATACCGCCTCTTCTTCCTCTGTCAAAAATGCCGTCTCTAATAAATGATAAACAACTTTCGCCTGTGCTTTTGCTGAAACAAAGCTCGTCCCTAAGCGGTGTAATTGATTAGGTCGAACTTTTCCTTTTTGAAGGAGGTGATAGCGGATATATTGTTCATATACCGCATCACCCATATACGCTAACGCCAAGCTGTTTAATTGCTTTGCATCGATCATCCTTATCCTCTTTTCCATCTTGTACCTTGAGCGGTATCTTCTAAAATAATATTACGTTCTTTTAAATCGTCACGAATTTGATCAGACAATGCAAAATCACGATTTTTACGAGCTTCAATGCGCTTTTGGATAAGCTCTTCAATTTCTTCATCCAGTAATTCTTCTTTTGATAATTCTAATCCTAAAATATCAAATAACGTTTCCAGTTGTTTTACGTATGCTTCAATCACAACTTTAGATGTATGCTCTTCAAGTAAATATTGATTTGCATGATTTGCTACGTTGTATAATTCGGTAATTGCATTTGCAGTGTTAAAGTCATCATTCATTGCCTCTTCAAATGCAGTCTGGAATTTCTCTATTTCAGCTAACCATTTCTCATTATGGTCCGTTAAATCCGTACTACTCTCCATACGATGCTTTAAGTTTCCATAAGCTGTTTTAATTCTTTCCAGTCCATTATTCGTACTTTGTAATAACTCTTCACTAAAGTTAATCGGGTGACGATAGTGTACTGATAACATAAAGAATCTAATTAACTGCGGGTCGTATTGCTTAATAATATCGTGAACTAAAATAAAGTTACCAAGCGATTTAGACATCTTCTCATTGTTAATATTAATATATCCATTATGCATCCAGTAACGTGCAAACGTTTTTCCAGTCAATGCTTCTGACTGCGCAATTTCATTTTCATGATGTGGGAATGCCAAGTCTTGACCACCAGCATGAATGTCAATTGTATCCCCTAAGTACTTACGCGCCATTGCTGAGCATTCAATATGCCATCCTGGACGTCCTTGCCCCCAAGGGCTTTCCCAGAAGATTTCTCCTTCTTTCGCAGCTTTCCATAAAGCAAAATCAAGAGGGTCTTGTTTCTTTTCCCCTACCTCAATACGAGCACCGTGACGTAAATCTGCGATTGGTTGATGTGATAATTTACCGTAACCTTCGAATTCCTTCGTCTTAAAGTACACATCACCCTCTGATTCATATGCATACCCTTTATTCACAAGTTCTTGAATAAATTCAATAATGATATCCATATTTTCTGTTACACGAGGATGAACTGTTGCGTGTTTGCAACCTAGTGCTGTTACATCTTCAAAGTACGCTTCAACAAAGCGATCAGCAATTGTCGGTACATCTTCACCTAATTCATTTGCCGCTTTAATTAATTTATCATCTACATCCGTAAAGTTAGATACATATTGCACATCGTATCCTTTGTATTCTAAATAACGACGCACTGTATCGAATACCATAGGAGGCCTTGCATTCCCAATATGAATGTAGTTATAAACTGTAGGTCCGCATACATACATCTTTACCTTATTTTCTTCTAATGGAACAAACTCTTCTTTTTGACGTGTTAACGTATTATAAATGTGAATAGTCATTTTTATCCTTCCTTTCTACCTTTAATTCCAATTGTTTCTTCAATTTATCAAGTTCTACTTCCATAGCCTTTAATTTATCAAAAATCGGATCCGGAAGGTCAGATTGATTTAATTCTTGACCAATCTTTACTCCATTTTGAATAACGACACGGCCAGGTATACCTACAACTGTAGAATGTGCAGGAACTTCTTTTAATACGACAGACCCTGCTCCGATTTTAGAATTCTCTCCTACAGTAATAGAACCAAGAACTTTAGCACCCGTCGCAATTAATACATTATCCTGAATTGTTGGATGCCTCTTTCCTTTTTCTTTTCCTGTACCACCTAATGTAACCCCTTGATAAATCGTTACATTATCACCAATTTCACAAGTTTCTCCGATTACAACTCCCATTCCATGATCTATAAAAAAACGTCGACCAATAGTTGCTCCTGGATGGATCTCAATGCCAGTAAAAAAGCGGCTCACTTGTGAAACAAAACGTGCAAGAAAGAAAAAATTTCTTTTATAAAAAGCATGTGCAATTCGATGGGCCCAAACTGCATGTAATCCAGAGTAAGTTAAAATGACTTCGAAATAACCTCTTGCCGCTGGATCCTGTTCAAAAACGACTTCAATATCTTCCCGAAGCCTCTTAAACATCGGTGTTCCCTCCCCTTTATGGGCTGCTTTTTTGTCGAGCGAACTAACTCCCCTAACTCATCACTTCTCCCCTAATTCTTTATATAAGGAGATAAATTCTATATTCATACCTATTTACACGGTATAAAAAAAAGGCGTCTCTGTCATATTGACAGAGACGCCTTTTAAGCGCGGTTCCACTCTGTTTAGGCTTAAAAAAGCCTCAAACTCATCCATGATAACGGTGTACACCGCTTCTGCTTACTTTGCGGCCTAAGACATCCCACGAAGCAATTCGCTGTTCAGCAGAAGACTCGAAGGGGCATTTCAAAAATCCGCTTATAAACCACTCCCAGCCTAAAGGTGGTTCTCTCTGTAAAAAGCCTGATTTTCTACTTCTCCTTCTCGTCGCTTTTCCTTATTAGGTTTTAGGTATACTTATTATATTTCTAAACCTAGAAAATGTTAACCAATTACTTTTTGAAGACGATTTAAAACTTTTTCTTTTCCAAGAAGTGCAATAGCATTCGGAAGCTCTGGACCATGCGTTTGTCCTGTAGTTGCAACACGGATTGGCATAAATAAATTTTTACCTTTATGTCCTGTTTCCTTTTGAACTGCTTTAATCGCTGCCTTAATTGCTGCTGGCTCCATTGCTTCTAGAGCTTCTATTTGACCAGCAAATGCACGAAGTACTTCAGGTACTTGTTCACCATTTAGTACTTCTTGTCCTTCTTCTTCATAATCAACATGATCTTTAAAGAACATTTCAGAAAGCTCTACAATTTCAGCTCCAAAACTCATTTGTTCATGGTATAAAGCAATTACATCACGAATCCAAGCTTGGTCTTGTTCGCTTAAAGTTTCTCCCACACGTCCAGCTTTCACTAAATGCGGTAAGCTTAACTCTACAACCGTATCTAAATCTTGCTTTTTCATATACTGGTTGTTCATCCATTTTAGTTTTTGAGAATCAAATAATGCAGGTGATTTTGATAAACGAGCTGCATCGAACATTTTGATAAACTCATCTTTAGAGAAGATTTCTTCTTCTCCTACCGGAGACCAACCTAGTAGTGCAATAAAGTTAAAGATTGCTTCTGGAAGATACCCAAGCTCTTTATATTGCTCAATAAATTGAATAATAGATTCATCACGCTTACTTAACTTTTTACGACTTTCATTAACAATTAGAGTCATATGA
This sequence comes from Bacillus cereus group sp. BfR-BA-01356, assembly GCF_022663635.1. Classification (NCBI taxonomy): domain Bacteria; kingdom Bacillati; phylum Bacillota; class Bacilli; order Caryophanales; family Bacillaceae; genus Bacillus; species Bacillus cereus group sp. BfR-BA-01356. The sequence goes on from NZ_JAKUFX010000022.1 coordinate 47,631, forward strand.
CCGAATTGTGGAATATCCCAGCCGAAAGCTTCATAAATCATCATTTGTTTCGGTGTATTTGAAATATGATCATCACCACGAAGTACATGTGTAATTTCCATTAGATGATCATCTACTGCTACTGCAAAGTTATAAGTTGGAATTCCATCCTTTTTCACAATAACAAAATCACCGAAATCATTTGAATGGAACGCAACTTCATCTTTTACAATATCTTTGAATGTGTAGTCACGATCAGCTGGTACACGGAAACGAATACTTGGAATACGTCCCTCAGCTTCAAATTCTTTCACTTGTTCTTCAGTTAATTCACGGTGGTTACCTGCGTAACGAGGTGTTTCACCGCGAGCGATTTGTCCTTCACGCTCTGCTTCTAGCTCTTCTTCTGTCATATAACATTTATAAGCTAGACCACGCTCTAATAAATCTTCATATAATTTTTTATAAATATCTAAACGCTCTGTTTGGCGATATGGTCCAAATTCACCACCAACATCAACACCTTCATCCCAGTCCATACCGAGCCATTTCAAGTATTTTAATTGGCTTTCTTCTCCACCAGCCACGTTACGTTTTACATCAGTATCTTCAATACGAATAATAAATTTGCCATCTAAATGACGAGCAAATAAATAATTAAATAATGCCGTACGCGCATTTCCGATATGTAAGTGTCCTGTTGGACTTGGCGCGTAGCGCACTCTCACTTGCTTTTCCATAATTGGTACACCTTCCATTCTTAATGTCAACACATTCTATAATTGTACACCAAAAAAATGTGATTATCCATCTTACGAATTAAAAACCATTATTTTTTCTGTAATAAAACAACCGCTTGAGAAGCAATCCCTTCTTCTCTACCTGTAAATCCTAATTTTTCTGTTGTTGTTGCCTTTACATTAATGTTATCGATAGACGTTTCTAACAGTTCACTAATGCGCTTACGCATACTCTCAATATGTGGTGCCATTTTTGGTTTTTGAGCAATAATTGTACAATCTAAATTTCCTAACTCGTAACCTTGTTCACGCACAAATTCCCAAACTTTTTGTAACAATACAGCTGAATCTGCATCTTTAAAAGCTGGGTCTGTATCAGGAAAATGCTTTCCGATATCTCCTGCTGCAATCGCACCTAAACATGCATCAGCAATCGTATGTAACAATACATCTGCATCTGAATGACCGATTAATCCTTTCTCGTGTGGAATTGTAATTCCACCGATAATCAACGGGCGCCCTTCCGCAAATTCATGTACATCAAAACCTTGTCCAATTCGAAACATCCTTACTTCCTCCTTAAGCTAAACTACTGAGCTTTATGACTCTATATTATATCGCTATCCTTATAAAGAAAAGCCCGGCTGTTGCCGAGCTTTTCTTTATTAACACGTCATCAATGTTATTTCTTCTGAACACGTAGGAAACTTTCAGCAATTAATAGATCTTCCGGAGTCGTCACTTTAATATTATAGTAACTCCCCTCTACTACACCTACTTGCTTCCCCACACGTTCTACGAGACTTGCATCATCTGTGCCAAGAAAACAACTTTGCTTTGCGCTTCTATGAGCTTCTAGCAAAAGAGAAACAGAGAATCCTTGTGGTGTTTGTACAGCGTTAAGTTGAGATCGCTCTACCGTTTCTACAACAACACCCTTCTCTACTTTCTTAACAGTATCTTTTACTGGCACTGCACAAATGGAAGCTCCATATTTTTCTGCTGCAGTTAATACATCGCGAATCACTTTATTCGTTACGAACGGGCGCGCCCCGTCATGCACAAGAACATATTCGACACCACTCGCATACTGAAGTGCGTTATAGACGCTATCTTGTCTTTCGGCTCCACCCTGAATGAATTGTACGTGCTTTTCAATCTGGTACTTCTGCATTAACTCTTCAAAATACGGGCGTTCTTCTTCGTTAATTGCCATAATAATACTTTTGCACGCTTTATCTTTTTCAAAAGCACGCAATGTGTGCACAATAATTGGTACTTCATCTATAAGTAAAAATAACTTATTTTTACCAGCACCCATTCGTTTTCCTTGGCCCGCTGCCGGAATAATTAATGTATACATATTAATAATCCTCTACTTATAATGCTTTTTCTAGCAATTTACGTTTTGCGAAAATCATACGACCAGCCGATGTTTGTAATACGCTAGTAACAAGTACGTCAAGTTGTGAACCCACATACTCTCTACCATCTTCTACTACAATCATCGTACCATCATCTAAGTATGCAACACCTTGATTTTGTTCTTTACCATCTTTCACAACATAAACACTTAATTCTTCACCAGGGAGTACGACTGGTTTAATCGCATTAGCTAAATCATTAATGTTTAACACCGTAACCCCTTGTAATTCAGAAACTTTGTTTAAATTGAAATCGTTTGTTACTACAGTTCCACCAGTGATTTTTGCCAACTTTACAAGCTTGCTATCTACTTCTTGGATATCATCGAAATCGCCTTCATAAATTTCTACCGGAATTGGCATCTCCTTTTGAATACGATTTAAAATGTCTAGCCCTCTGCGGCCACGATTACGCTTTAAAGCATCTGAAGAATCGGCAATATGCTGAAGCTCTTCTAATACGAATTGCGGAATGACAATTGTTCCTTCTAAAAACTTTGTTTGGCAAATATCTGCAATACGTCCGTCAATAATTACACTCGTATCGAGAATTTTCCAATGAGTCGTAGATTTTTCTGCTTCGACCTCTACCTCTTCATTCTCACTATTGTTTTTCTTCTTACCTCCGCGTTGGGGTAATGTAAATAATCCTAGCAATTCATTCCTCTTTTTAAATCCTACTTGGAATCCTAAATATCCAAGTAAAAGGGTGAAGAACACTTGCAACACCGTACTAATAACTGGAATTGTAAATTCACGAATTGGTATCAAAATTAAATATGCAACAATAAGACCAGAGATTAATCCTAATGTACCAAATAAAACATCTGCTACAGGCGCCTTTACAAGAGCCTCTTCAATATGCTTAATAAGTTGAACAATATAATCTACAAGCCAAAATGTTGTTAAAAATAAAATAATTGCACCAATAATTGCACGAACATACGATCCTTCCAACAAAGGAACCGCACCGATATCTAATACATTAATAATTTTTGGGATTAAGTAAATCCCTAACGCTCCCCCGATCACTAAAAAGAAGAGCTGTACAATCCGTTTTAACATCCAACCACCTCCTACTCATTATTAACCATTGTTTCGCTAATCAAAACGCCGAATGCAAAAGCGGACGTGTTTTTTTGTAAATAGTTTTATTTACCAATATATCATATCATATACCAAAAATGTTCTAGTGTCGTTATATTATAGAATCAATGTAATATTCTTAATTGTGTCTACTCATATAGAGATGCTCTTGAATTCTTTTTAGACCTTCTCGTATTTTCTTCGCTCTCACTTCTCCAATTCCTTCCACATCATCCAATTCATTAATAGTTGCTCGGCAAACACCTTGCAATGTTTTAAATCGATTAATTAAATTCTCGATAATAAGTGGCGGAACACGAGAAATCTTGCTTGTGATTCGGTACCCTCTAGGTGTCACACTTTCTTCTAAACTTGTTTGTCCTGGATAGCCAAGCAATTTAACTAAATCACTATCCTCTAAAAGTTGTGTATTTGCAAGATCTTGTAACTTTTTCAATATTTGATGATGGTCTTGTGTTTTCTCCTGGTGATAATCTTTAATTAACAATGCTGCCTCTGCCTCTAAATCAGCTAGTAATTCTGTAAGCTGTAAACGAATTAACCTACCTTCTGTTCCTAACTCATGAATATAGCTCAATATTTCATTTTTAATACGCAGCACCATTTCAACACTATGTAAAACGTGAACCACCTCGGACATTGTAACGACCTCTTCAAATTCTAGAATACCCAAATTCGTAATGCCGTCATTCCATACAGCCTTATATTTTTCTAGCGTTTGAATTGCTTGATTTGCCTTCGTTAAAATGACACCTATATCTTTTAATGTATAACGTAAGTTCCCTTGATATAGCGTAATTACATTACGTCTTTGTGAAATGGCCACAACAAGGCTGCCCGTCTGCTTTGCTACACGCTCTGCTGTTCGGTGACGCATACCTGTTTCAATAGAATCAATAGATGAATCCGGAACTAACTGTGCGTTTGCAATTAAAATTTTACTTCCAGTTTCATTTAAAATAAGTGCTCCATCCATTTTTGCTAATTCATATAAACTAGCAGGAGAGAATGCGCAATTAATATGAAAACCACCATCAACAATGCTTTTAATCTGCTCATTATACCCAAGAACAATTAGTCCCCCTGTTTGTGCGCGAAGTACATTATCTATCCCTTCGCGCAGTGGTGTTCCCGGGGCCACGAGCTGTAAAATATTAATTATACTTTTGACACGTTGCTTATTTTCTTCCATAGCCTAGCCTCCTAATGTCAAACGAAGCGCTTCTCCTAAATTAGAAACACCTACAACCTCAATCCCCTCTGGAATTGTCCACCCCCCTAAATTTTTTCTAGGAATGATAGCACGTTGAAATCCTAATTTAGCTGCTTCTTGTACACGTTGTTCGATTCTTGATACTCTTCTTATTTCTCCAGTTAATCCAACTTCTCCTATTACCGCATCAGTTGGTGCCGTAGATTTATCTCTAAAACTTGAAGCTATACTTAAGGCAACAGCTAAATCAATTGCCGGTTCATCTAATTTCAAACCACCAGCTACTTTTAAATACGCATCTTGATTTTGTAATAGTAAACCTGTTCTTTTCTCTAGTACCGCCATAATAAGCGAGACACGATTATGATCAATTCCTGTCGCCATTCTTCGAGGATTTCCAAAACTAGTAGGGGAAATTAATGCCTGTATTTCTACTAAAACTGGTCTTGTTCCTTCCATTGAGGCAACTACTGTTGAACCTGCAACTCCAACTGGTCTTTCCTCAAGGAAAATTTCAGAAGGATTTAAGACTTCTGCAAGGCCAAGTTCTTTCATTTCAAAGATACCCATTTCATTCGTAGAACCAAAACGATTCTTTACAGCTCGTAAAATACGATATGTATGGTGTCGATCTCCTTCAAAGTAAAGAACTGCATCGACCATATGTTCTAGCATACGCGGTCCCGCAATTGCACCTTCTTTTGTCACATGCCCTACGATAAAAATTGGGATCCCCTTTGTTTTTGCAAGTTTCATTAATTCTGCTGTACATTCACGTACTTGCGCCACACTACCAGGAGCTGATGTCACTTCAGGTAAATGTATCGTTTGAATAGAATCAATAACAACAAAAGCAGGATTCATCTCTTCAATATGTGCTGCAATACGCTGTAAATCTGTCTCTGATACAACAAATAGATTACTACCATTTACATGTAAACGATCTGCACGAAGTTTAATCTGCTTTGCTGACTCCTCACCTGATATATACAATACATCATATGAAGCATCTGCTAATTGCGAGGAAATCTGTAATAATAACGTTGATTTTCCAATCCCAGGGTCCCCACCAATAAGTACTAAAGATCCATCTACAATTCCGCCACCTAGTACACGGTTAAACTCCTGAAATTTTGTTTCAATACGTGCCTCAGACTTTGTTTCTACTTCTGTAAGACGTCTTGGTTTTGTTACTTCTGTTTGAATTGCATTTGCATAATTTAGGCGTCTGGATGATACAACGGGTTCCATCTCTTCAACAAGCGAATTCCATTGACCACACCCTGGACATTTACCCATATATTTTGGTGATTGATAACCACACTCTTGACATGTGAATTTTGTTTTCTTTTTAGCCATATCTTTTTATATTTCACTTCGCTTTCATCTATAAACATTTGACCTTCTCGTACAAGAAAGAGGGCTATCTCGTAGCCCTCTTAGTTTGTCTATACTTATTTTACCTTTTCAGCACTATGAATGACAAATGTTTCCCCTTCTACATCAAAGATAACTTTTTGCCCTTTCTCAATAGCACCTTTTAAAAGTTCTTCCGATAGTCTATCTTCTACATGCTTCTGAATTGCTCTACGTAGTGGACGAGCACCATATTCACGATCAAACCCTTTATCAGCAATAGCTGCAATCGCCCCTTCTGTTAATTGCAATTCAATTTCTTGTTCTTTTAAGCGATTCACTAACTGATTTACCATAAGAGTCACAATTTCTTGAATATGTTTTTTCTCAAGCATATGGAATACGATAATTTCATCAATACGGTTTAAGAATTCTGGACGAAATGCCTTTTTCAGCTCATCCATTACTTTACCTTTCATATCCGAATAATCACGGCTTTCATCTTGTACGTTAAATCCAAGATGTTTGTTACGTTTTAACGCCTCAGCACCAACGTTAGACGTCATAATAACAATCGTATTACGGAAGTCAACTGTACGTCCTTTAGAATCAGTTAAACGACCATCTTCCAATACCTGTAGTAAAATATTAAATACATCGGGATGCGCCTTCTCTACTTCATCTAATAGGACAACTGAATACGGCTTACGACGAACCTTCTCTGTTAATTGTCCGCCTTCTTCATACCCAACATATCCTGGAGGAGAACCAACTAAGCGAGAAGTTGAATGTTTCTCCATATACTCAGACATATCAATGCGAATCATTGCATCCTCATCACCGAACATAGATTCTGCCAATGCTCTTGCTAATTCTGTTTTACCTACACCTGTTGGCCCTAAGAAAATAAATGAACCAATTGGACGTTTCGGATCTTTTAGTCCTGCTCTTGCACGACGAACAGCTTTCGCTACAGCCACTACCGCTTCATCCTGGCCGATGACACGATCATGAAGAATGGATTCTAAGTTTAATAATTTATCAGTCTCTGTTTGTGCAAGTTTAGAAACAGGGATACGTGTCCATGTAGAAACGACATTTGCAATATCTTCTACCGTAACCTCTGAATTTTCTTTTCCTTGTTGCTCTTTCCACTGACGCTTTGTATCTTCCAATTTCTCACGTAAGCGTTGTTCCATATCACGTAAGGAAGCAGCCTTTTCAAACTCTTGACTTTGTACAGCCGCATCTTTTTCTTTTCGAATTTCCTCAAGCTTCACTTCAAGCTCTTTTAAGTTTGGTGGTGTTGTATAAGAGCGTAAGCGAACCTTTGAAGCAGCTTCATCAATTAAATCAATTGCTTTATCCGGTAAGAAACGATCCGTAATATAACGATCAGAAAGTTTTACAGCTGCATCAATTGCATCATCTGTAATAGACACACGGTGATGCGCCTCATAACGATCGCGTAAACCTTTCAAGATTTGAGTTGATTCTTCTAGACTCGGCTCATCAACATGAATTGGCTGGAAACGTCTCTCTAAAGCTGCATCCTTTTCAATATATTTACGATACTCATCTAAAGTTGTCGCACCAATACATTGTAATTCTCCGCGTGCTAAAGATGGTTTTAAAATATTTGATGCATCGATTGCACCTTCTGCTCCACCTGCACCGATTAATGTATGAAGTTCATCAATAAATAGAATAATATTCCCTGCTTGACGTATTTCATCCATTACTTTCTTTAAACGATCTTCAAACTCACCACGATATTTCGTCCCAGCTACCACTGTTCCCATATCTAGTGTCATAACACGCTTATCTCTTAACGTTTCAGGAACTTCATTATTTACGATTTGCTGTGCTAACCCTTCAGCAATTGCTGTTTTACCTACACCAGGCTCTCCAATTAACACTGGATTGTTTTTTGTTCTACGGCTTAACACTTCAATTACACGTTGAATTTCTTTACTACGTCCAATAACAGGATCCAAACGATTCTCACGTGCAACAACTGTTAAGTCGCGTGCTAAACTGTCTAGTGTCGGTGTATTGGCATTTGTCGATGAACCACCTTGGTGACCTGAACTTGCTTCGTTACTTCCAAGAAGTTGTAATACTTGTTGTCTTGCTTTGTTGAGGCTTACGCCTAAATTATTTAAAACACGTGCCGCTACACCTTCACCTTCACGGATTAAGCCAAGTAAAATATGTTCTGTTCCAACGTAAGAATGTCCTAGCTTACGCGCTTCATCCATAGACAATTCAATAACTTTTTTAGCACGAGGTGTATAATGTACAGTTTGAGAAGCTTCTGTTCCACGTCCAATTAACGCTTCTACCTCTTTTTGCACTTTTTCCGGGCTCAATCCAAGAGCAATTAACGCTTTTGCTGCAATTCCTTCACCTTCGCGTACAAGCCCAAGTAAAATATGTTCTGTTCCAATATTATTATGCCCAATGCGAATTGCTTCCTCTTGAGATAAAGCTAATACTTTCTGTGCTCTTTCTGTAAATCTTCCAAACATCATAGAAATCGCCTCCTACTTGCGCTTAGTTTTTTTCAATACGTAATCGCTCACGGATTAAGGTTGCTCTTCGATAATCTCTTTCTTCCGGTCCTAAAGGTCCTCCTGCATATTGTTGTAAAATACCTGGTTGCGTAAGAACCATTAGCTCAGTCAAAATATTTCTCGATATACCTTTTATATATCCTAGATCAATACCAAGTCGTACATCCGATAAGCAAGTTGCCGCTTCTGCAGATTGAATTAAACGACTGTTTGCTAGTATACCGTAAGAACGATAAACCTTATCTTCAAGCTCAATGCTCGAATTTTGTACAATTAATTCTCTGGCCAATTTTTCTTGTTGTATAATTTGCTGCATGACACTCTTTAAATCTGCAATAATATCTACTTCGGATTTCCCTAGCGTCATTTGATTTGATACTTGAAATATATTACCTAACGCTTCGCTACCTTCACCGTATATTCCTCTTACTACTAACCCTAATTTTTGAATTACTTGTATAATACGGCTAATTCTTTTTGTTAAAACCAGCCCTGGTAAATGAATCATTACAGAAGCTCTTAATCCTGTACCAACGTTAGTAGGACAACTCGTAATATATCCAAGTGATTCATCAAAAGCATATTCAACCTCTTTCTCAATCCAATTATCTATTTGATTAGCGCTTTGAAGCGCCTTTGATAACTGTAGCCCTGGAAATAGGCACTGAATCCTAATGTGGTCTTCCTCATTAAGCATCACACTAATGTGTTCGCTTTCTGATAACAGACATGCTCCATATTCGGTCCCTGCGAGATTTGGACTAATTAAATGCTTTTCGACTAAAACTCTCCTTTGAAGAGGCGTTAATTCATTCATTTTTAATAATCCAAACTTCCCAAAGGGCTCTACCGATTTATTTATAAATTTCTTTTTAAATAATTCTTGAACCTGTTGAGCTTCCTCTTCGTTTTGCATAGTAGAAAATTGATATTGCTTAAAATTACGAGCCAAACGAATTCGACTACTTAAAACAATATCAGAATCAGGGCCATCCCCCTTCATCCATGGACTAATCGCTTCATTCATAATTTTGTCCAGTGACATAGAACTACTCCCCCTCTCTATGCTCACTAAGCTGAGTTTCAAGCCCTCGAATTTCATCTCTTACCTCAGCAGCTTTCTCAAACTCCTCATTCTGTACATATTGTTTCAGAATAAGTTTTAGTTCATCTAATTCTTTCTTTAAGTGGATATTTCCTTCCATTCGTTCCGGAATTTTTCCACAATGTTCTGTATGTCCACCATGAAGTCGCTTTAACAATGGGTTTAAGTGTCCTTTAAATGTATCGTAACAAGAAGCACAACCAAAGCGTCCCACTTTTGTAAAATGTTCATATGTCATCTTACAATCTGGACATCTTACTGTATTTGTATTTGAAAACCCGTTTTTTCCTTCTCCAAACATTGTTGATTCACCGTGTAATAAACCAGCAAATACATCATGAAATGAAAAGTTAGACTGTGATGATTGAAAGAAAGACGTATAGCCACTTTGCTCCGCACATTGCTCACAAAGATGAACTTCCGCCTTCTTCTCGTTGATTACTTTTGTATAATGTAAAGTTGCTGGTCTTATATTACAGTTTTGACAAGTCATCAATATCCCCACCTTTACAATAGGAACGATCTACCTCATGATACTTTTCATACATTACTAGATTGTCCTCTTTCCTTAATCCATTTAGATAAAAGTACATGCTCTTTTTCAAAACTTCTACAATATTTAACTGCCCTATCTTAATTATCATTCTTTTACAAAAGCTGTATTTATTTATATTTCAGTGTTCTTAACATTGCGCATAATATTCGAGCCCTAAGTTCATCTCGAGAAGGAATATCCATTGATAATACAGAACGATCTAGTACACTTAACATTAGTTTTGCTTCACGGCCTGTTATAATTCCCTCTTCTAATAAACGTATAATCATACTCTCTGCATTCCCTTGTGCAACGCTATGATCAATCATATGAAGCATTTGATCAATAATGTCTATATCATCATGCAGTTTGACTTTTATAATGCGAATGTAACCTCCACCACCACGTTTACTTTCTACTATAAATCCTCTTTCTAATGTAAAACGGGTATTGATTACATAATTGATTTGAGATGGTACGCACTCGAATCGATCCGCAATCTCATTTCTTTTAATTTCAATCACATTATTATTACTTAAGTCAATAACTTGCTTTAGATATTGCTCAATGATATCAGATATATTTCTCATTTATCCGCCACCTTTATTGACTTTGACTATCTTTGACTTTAATTATATACGTATTAATAAAATTTGCAACTCTTTTGCTTATTCACTATCCTAGCCACATTCCCCTGCATTTAATCAAAATAGTAATTATTTAAGCACATTTTTTTAATTACTATGGATTATAAAAGAAAACACGAAAAAACACGAGTCATTTGACTCGTGTTTAGTTGCTTGGCGACGTCCTACTCTCACAGGGACAAGGTCCCAACTACCATCGGCGCTAGAGAGCTTAACTTCCGTGTTCGGTATGGGAACGGGTGTGACCTCTCTGCCATCAT
>NZ_JAKUFX010000023.1:0-57050 GCF_022663635.1 Bacillus cereus group sp. BfR-BA-01356
AATCGAGAGATTCATAAGAAAACGTCATCCTTTCTAGTCTAGCTTTTTTAGAAAGAATAACGTTTTTTTACACTTGGGGGTAGTGAAGATTTTTAAGTTGATGGGCATGAGTATCCCTCCACAATCAATTTAAACGCTTTCAAATGTGATAGAGGTAAAATGAATGGCCATTCGTTTTTGTCAAAAGAAAAAGACCCACAGCTTGCACGCTTCTATATAAATTTATATAGAAACAATGAAATGTGGATCTCTACTTTTCTCCGTCACGTTTATTAACTTGTCTATAATGTTAACCGTAAATGAAAGCGGTGTCAACGAAAAAATTCACATTTTCGTCACTTTTTTTGGTAATGTTTCCATAATTCGCGTTTTGATGTCGTAATTGCTGTCGCACCAGCGTTTAAAGCTCTTTCCACATCTTCTACAGTACGAATAAAACCACCTGCTAAAATCGGTACACCAGTACGCTCTTTCACTTCAGCGATAACGTCCGTTAATGCTCCAGGAAGTACCTCAATATAATCCGGTTTCGTCTTATCTAAAAGATTGCAGCTCTTCTCCATCGCACTCGAATCGATTAAAAAGATGCGTTGTATTGCCACAACACCTTTTTGCTTCGCCTTCATAATAACGCTCGCCTTTGTTGAAAGTAACCCGTACGGTCTAAACTCCTGACATAAATATTCCGTCGCATGCCCATCACTCTGCAAACCATGAATTAGATCCACATGTAAAAACACCTTTTTACAATATTGCTTCGCAAGCGATATAACACTCTTCAATTGGCCGACATGAATATCTAAAATAACGATATATTCATACGAACTATGTAATAGCTTTTCCAAATCTTTAATTTGCCTCACTGCCGGCAAAATTTTCTGTTCATGAAATTCCATTCTATACGTCCCCTTCTTTATGTCATCCTATCCTTTATAGTACACAATTTAAGTGAAAAGAACAGCTAGTGTCGGGGATTTCTTTCAAATCTTTCTCTTATCTATATATTTTCTTCAACTTATCAGAACCTATACCACCTATAATCATGAATACAAGGGGCAAAAGATTCATTACATATGGCGCATCTGCTACAATTGTAATACTTGCTCCAGCAAACTTATTTAGCATCCATACAACGATTTTTGCAATAAATAAAAATACTCCTATTATAAATAGACTATCCAAAAACACCTTCCATTTTGGATACGCCAATTGCTTACTATCTTCAATTACTTTCTGCGTCAATTCTTCATCACTCCTTAGCAGTTCATCAATTGTAATACCGAACAGATCACTTAAATGAATAATAATTTCAATGCTCGGATAGTTCTTTCCCGTCTCTCATTTCGAAACAGATTGCCTGCTCACATGAAGTTTTTCAGCCAAATCATTTTGCGACCAATTTCTTTTTTCCCTTTCTTCTTTTAAACGCTCACTAAAAATCATACTGTGTTTATCACCTCTCTATGCCCATTATGTTCAAATAAATGATGAAGAGTAAAGCTAGTTATCGTTGCATTTCCTGCGCAACTTATGCGTTACAGCTTATAATGGCGCTATTTTATATGTATCTTCCCTATACTATGCTCCAATAATAATTTCCCGAACAATAATACAAGGGACGGATACTAATAAAGTGAAACTTTAATCAGCCCTCACCAATCGGACTTTTACGGACAGCCCGCCCCCCACCTAACTTCTTTACTTCAGCTGAATTTTGAGGTGGGGGTCTTACTACCCGGCAAATAGCGGGATAAAGACTAGATTAGGCATAAAAAATACGCCATCCCTTCTTATCAGTCTCCAGAAAGAATAACGCAATTTTTCATTTTTACTCATCACTTTTCGGACTATATGAAAACCCCGGATATTTCACAACAGGCCACTTCTCCTTACGCAGAGAATCCATTACTTGCGGGCCAACATGTATATTACTCTCCACTATTTCTTTAGGAGTCAGTGCCATCCATTGATTTAACGATACATCTTCAAAACGATTGCTTCTGAACATCTCTAAAAACCATAATGTTTCGGTACCTGTATTTTGAATATAATGCCCCGTCGCAAACGGTACATATCCGACATCGCCAGCTCTATAATCAAATGTACGAGCGGTACCATTTCCAAGAAACACAGTCATTCTCGCTTCCCCCGTCAAATAATATTGCCATTCATCATTATTCGGGTGCCAATGAAGTTCTCTCATTCCGCCAGGCTCAACCTCAACGAGCGCTGCTGCGATTGTTTTGGAAATAGGGAAATTTGTGGAATCTACAATTCGAACGCTACCACCAGGCGTCTTAATCGGCTTTTGTTTTAACAATTCATGTTTAAATGTTAAAGGAACTTCTCCTTTCGGTGATTGAACTTCCTGACTTTCAAGGGAACCTGGCACCTCTCCTTGATAAATATAAACTTGATCTGAAGGGATAGAACGAAAAGCACTCTCAGGTACTCCAAAATTAGCCGACAACACCTCTTTTGGCGTATGCGCAAACCAATCAGAAATAGCTAAAGTAGATAAATCAGAAAAATGTCCATCATCGAAAACGAGTAGAAATTCACAATGTTCCAATCCTTGAATGGAATGCGGAATACCAGGCGGAAAATACCAAAGATCACCTGGTCCAACATCAGCAATAAAATTCCGTCCATTTTGATCAACAGCCGTTATGCGTGCCCGTCCTAAAAGCATATACGCCCATTCCGCTTCTTTATGCCAATGTAGTTCTCGTACTCCACCGGCCGTTAAACTCATATTTACTCCTGCAATCGTCGTCGAAACCGGTAGTTCTCGAACAGTAATCTCCCGAGACCACCCGCCTTGTTTCAAAATCATAGAAGTGTCCGAGAATGAAAACTTCAAGTTAGGAACTAACCCTGCATCCGTTATAGGCGGAACAAGCATATTCGGATTTTGAATATCCCGCATAACATTACGAGGTCCAGAATCAATCGCACCTGCTCCGTCGCTGCGGATTGGTTGTGGCACATTCCTTCCTGCTTCATTAACAGTACGTTTCTTCATGATTACACTCCTTTTTCATCCGGTTATGAAGTAAAAAGCCTCCATCATAGTGTATGAATTGGGCTTTGAATGGTTACTTTTACTATAGATTCGGCAATTTTCGCTCTAACAGTCTACTACCCATTACTATTTAAAACAGAAGATGGACAACAACGACTTTCCTTTGTCATACTGATTACACCCTTTTTTAGAGGCCAATATTAACACTCTCTTTTTAAAATTCCATATCAAAATCCCTTATATTATTAACAGCGACAAAAAGGAATACCATTCTATCCAAATAGAACAGCATTCCTTTTTATAAACAGTATTTAAAAATTATTATTTAAGGTATTTCCCCAAATCATCTAAGTTTCTCGTATGATTTAGAATGATTACATACTCAACTTCAACTTCTGTTACTACCATTTCTAGTACTTGATGGACTTCAATATAATCATTTTCATATTCTTTTGCCGAAGATACAATCTCTTCTAAGGTTCTTACAAATGTTTCAGCACTCCAGTCTTTTGTTGACAACGCCACATAGGTTTGAAATTTTTTTGTATTCATGTTAGTTCTTTAAGTACAATGGGAATTGTGTACTTCTTGATGAGTCAGAATGATTGATTATAACCCTATGATGACTTGTTGATGAATCAGAAGTGCTTACATTACCATCAAATTGTTTAGCATAAGTTGTTGTTCTGTTACCCTTGTTATCCGTTTGACTCCACTTATTTTCATAATTATGCATTGTTTCCTCCCTTAACTTCTTCACGTCAACATCTCGACCATACTGAGTTTTGCTAGAAGTAGATTTTTCTTTTGGATTATATTTATGTCTATTATAAGCGTGTTCGTTAATAAAGTTAGATTTATTTGTTCCACCATTTAATTTATATGGTACCTTTGGACTCGAACCTTTCCCTGGTTTCCCTGGTTTTTTCTTTTTAACTAGAGAATCAACTAGGTTGTCATGTGTAGTGACTTCTTTTACGGAGGTTATATTCCCTCTAGCATCTGTTCGAACAGATAGATCAATTGATTCCTCTATACCTTGTGTATTTTTCCAATAAAAAGTTACCTGATTGTCAGTGTTTTTTGTAAATGTATCTTGAATTTGATTTAGTTGATACATATCAATTTTTTCAGATGTAACTTTATCTAAACTAATTTGTTTTGGACTGAAATTTTCTTCAGTAGCGGCGGATACAGCTCCTGTGAATAAAAGGCTTAAACTTAGTGTGGCGGCCGTTGTTAAATTAAGAAATTTACTTTTTTTCATAATACATCCCTCCTGATAACGTTAAAACTATATATTATATTATTTGAATATAAATTACTCTCTAGTAAAAATCAATTACATTTTCATTTTTACGTTAATCTATTTGATTATCTAAAAATACATATACTCAAGAAAACCAAAGTACATATAAAAACAGGCCATAATATAGATTTTTTCTATATTATGGCCTGTTTTTGTTTCCATTCGCATATGCACATTGGCTTTTTGTGATAGCTAACAGCATCCATTTGGTTCTTCCTCTACTAAATGAGATGCTTTTAAAACGATCCTATAATTCTTCAATATTACTACTTCATAATTGATCTAAATTCACTATAAAAAATGAAGTTAGGGTTTCTTTTCTATATGTAGTAAAAATATATTAAGTAGCAGGTGAGTTTGAAATAAAATCACGATATTAACAATGTAACTGGAACTGCAGCAGCTATTAGTTTCTTCACTTTCATACCTCATACTCCTTAAAGTAATTTACTCTTAGTTGGTTTTGCTACCGATACTCTTCGCTGCTTCTTCAAACAGTTTTGAACCTTCTTGTGCTTTACTTAATGATTGATGCATTTTACTCTCGTCTTCTTGGTCTAATGCATCAAAGAGAAGTTGGAAACAATCCGCATACAGTTCCATCGATTGCTTTATCTTCACTTGTTCTCCCTGTAATTCAGGAGGTGCTTGTAGATTCTTCAGTTTCGTTGCAGTTGCCTTTGCTCCACCTAAACTCAGTTGTACTTCACTTTTCTTTTGTTTGTATGATTTTACGTCTGAATCTGCTATTCCTTCAATTAATTTCATTGTATTTTCAATTTGAGTAGCACTATTTATGATTTCTGCCTTGTACCTTTCAACATCTGAACCAGTTACCTTGCCAGTTGAAGAACTAGAAGAAGTTGAATTATTTGAAGAGGAACTTTGTTGACTACTTGATGAACTACTATTTGTACCTTCACCTTTCGCTACAGATAAGCTATCCTCTTTCTTGCTATCAGTTGACTTACTCTCTTTTTCAGTAGCCTTACTCTCTTTCTCTACCTTTTGCGTTCCTTCTTTCTTTGGTTCAGCTTTCTTACCATCAGTTTCAATTGTAATACAACCACTCAATAACATAACTGGTAACGCCAAACTTACTAATTTCTTTGCTTTCATGATTACTAATACCCCTTTATTTGTAAAATGTAGTGCAAACAAGTTAATATACTTAACTAATAAATTTCCCCCGAGTAATTTATTAAAATCTACTATCCATAGATTTCCTGTATATTCATAATCTTTCCATATATATCATTTTACAAAGAATTACATATTTGGTCAAAGGGATTTATGTAGTTCTTAAAAGGAAATTTTAATCGCAAAGAAAAGAAGCTAACAATAAATTGTTAACTTCTCAGCTTAAGGAAAAAATAGTATCTTTCCTTATCTTCTAATATCTAGGTTGTGATTGAATATTTGTAAGATGAACATCGTACATATCAATGATTTCAAGAAATCTATCAGCTTCACGGAAAACATGGTCTGCCAATAATGGATGAATGATGCTCTTTATTTTACATTGCTCAATTAAATCACGTGCTGTTTTCTTAAAATCCCGAAGAGATGCAACTGACACGCGATTTTGATCTAAAAATTGATCTAAAAGAGGAGCTGTTTGGGATTGTGGTTTCATAGATTCTAAGTCAATTGCTTGATACATCAATTCATCAAAATCATTGCTAAAATTCCGTGCTGTATCTACAAGCTTTCTTTCTGATGGATCAAGAAGATGGCCAATAAATTTAGCATGGTCTGCCATAATCCTTAAAAAGAAAACATTTTCTTTAATAATAGCATCAGGAAGAGCATCTAATTTACCTTCATTTAATTGTATTAAACGTTTTCTAAAATAATCAGCTTCCCTACTTGTATGGTCAACTAAAAGTGGAAAGTTATTTTGTCCTGGCAATTTACATGTGAGAATTAATCCTAAAATTTTTCGTTTAAATCCCCAAATATTAGTTGCGGCTTGTTGTACTTCTGCACTAAACCTTTTGATTTGCTCAGGATCTGTTTCATTTGTATAGGAATGCGCTATTTGTTCAATATGTTCAAACAACCGATAAAATTGATTCGCCTCTTCAATTAATTGAGTATCCTCACATCTAAATCCCAATCGAAGAAAAAAAGAATGCTCCTTCATGATTCTAGACCAAAAACGAATTTCATTTAATGAACGCTCAACAAACATTACAGACGTAACGCCTGTATCAGGATGTAATGAAGTTTCATCCCTATGCATTGTTAATCCCCTCCCAGTAAAATCCCCGCTAGTTCCATTCTTATGAGGAAAAATATATATAAATGCCATCAATAAAAGTTTATGATGACTCTCTTATACATGTAAAATTAAACTAATATAACCTTAGCTTGATGAACATATACTGCTCCCCCAGAAGAAAAAAGCTACCACCTAGATGTAAAATCCTACTAGGTGGTAGCCTTTCAAAATTTCTATTAAAGCAATACCGAATCTTTATCCCTATCCTGATTACGTTTCTCGCGCTCTTCTTCTAAGCGCTTCATATACACTTCGCCTTCTTTTTCGATAAACTCATTATCCATATCTTGCTCTTTTTTCGAAGTATATAAAACCATGTAGCCACTTAGTACAATCCCGACAATTACAAGATAAACCCACCATGGTAAAGTTTCCAAATCACTTCATTCCTTTCCTTAGACAAGCCTTATTAGTTTCACTTTATGAGGAAAGAAGTGGATTTATGCTTAAAATTTTTATTGTGGATGCTTCGCGAAAAATGCTTGTACATATTCCATAAACTCAATTGGTTCCTGACGAAACGGTGCGTGGTATCCTTTTTCAATAATATGAAACGTACTATTTGCAAATAGCCCATGATACAGTTCACCATTTTTCCAAGAAACACTTTTATCATGTCGTCCCCATATAATTAAAGTCGGTACCTTAATTTTATCAGCTTCCATCGCAATGCGGCGCTCTCTCATTTTCGTAAGCTGATCATAATGCTCTTTATCATCACGACTATTTTTTACTTCATTTTTATTATACTTCGTAATCTCAGTTACAGTTTGTAAGTCCGTCGATAGCGGTGGTACTTCATAACTTTCTTTTTGTTGGAAAGACTCTATCCCTGTAGCATCCGCCAAGATGAGATGCGTGACTGCATCCGGATATAAATACGCTAAATTAAGGGACATCTCTCCGCCCATCGAATGGCCGAGCACCGCAAACTGATCGTATCCGAGCTTCTTCATTAACTTATAATATAAATTCACTTGCGCAGGAAACGAATACTGAAAATCAACCGGCTTAGAAGAACGCCCAAACCCTAAAATATCAACCGCAATAATCGTATGATCTCGCACTAGTTCCGGATAAATATCACTAAACCCATCAGAAGAACCACCAAACCCATGCAACATAAGTAAAGGAGGTTTTCCCTCACCAATTTGTTTAAAATAAATCGTCTGTCCATCAATTTGCGCCATACTCTCTTTCGTATTCAGCTTCATCATAACAGTATCTTTCACTTCTCCAACCTTCGCAATCGGCTTCTCAACGAAGTTACAAACAATTAACAAAACGAGCACAATACCGCTAATCATATAAAACTTAAACCTTTTCAAAGTTCCCGTCTCCTTTCTCTTGTTGCTATTTAAAGTTTTTACATTTTTTGGTTATTTTATGTTCTCTTTTTAATTGTAACTAAAACAGTTACAATTATACTAAAAAAATATAACTCATTTCTGTTACTAATGGTTATTCTGTAACCATTATAGTTACGTATTTAAAGTAAGTCAATTCTTTTCTCTACATGACCTGAAAATAGAAAAAGGGACTTCATGTTGAAGTCCCTTTCTTTGTTATTATAGTTGGCTTACTCCGCCGTCGCCTTTATTATCTGCTGGTGCTCCGCCTGTGTCACCAATGTTAACGTAGTCTGGTCTTGCTGGTGCTCCGCCACCATCACCTTTATTAAGTGCAACTGAATTAAAATCATGAAATCCTAGAGATAAAGTAAATGCGAACCCTATTACCGTTAATACAATTTTTTTCATTATTTTAACGCTCCTTTTATCATTTGTTTTTTTCTTGCTTCTTTACTCATATGATAATATTCGCTAGATTTTTCATGATTTTTTTCATAATAAAATTTATCTGCTAAGCGTTCCGTATACTCTTGAATACAATCAAATAATTCTTCTTTTTCAAAATAAGAAATCGCATCTAAAATAACATTTTCAAACTCACCAGTAGTCGCATTCATTTTATTTAAAATCATGAATCGGTATTGATACTCTTGATTTTTTAACTGATTACAAATACGTAACCCTTTATTTATTAACGACTCTGCTTTTTCTAATTCATTTAGTTTTAGGTATTCGTCTGATTCCAAGTATAGTGCTCGAAAATGATTAGGAGATTTCTTTGTTACTTCTGATAAGTGACGGATAGCTAACTCAGATAAATTTTGATTCGCGTACAATAAACCTAAATTATTTCTAACCATTAATATATATTTTTCATGATTAACTTGTTGGAAAACATTCAATGCTGTATTAAACGTTTCTTCAGCGAACTCGAATTGTTGTAAATCAATATAACACAACCCTAACATATTGTCGCACAACGCAAGATTAATTTCATAACCTGGTTGTTTTAAAAAAACCTCTTTTGCTGTTTTTATTTGATCAATCGCTAACATTTGTTGATATGATTGGTTATAAAGATATCCATAACGATAATTAAACTCCGCATGTTCTATCGGATCGGCAATATATTTCAATAACTTCTCAGCTTGCTCATACTGTTCTTTCGCTTCGTTATAATTTGAAATTAATGTGCAATGAAACCCTTTAAAGAAGTGATAATAATAAGCTAAAAAGCCCTCTGTTGGAATTTCGAAAGATTCCACTTTATCAAAACTATCTTCTCTAACTGAAATCCAATCAACTAATGCATCATATCTAAAATTCAACAACGCATGATAAAGCAATACCTCCTGATCCACATCCAACCCACTAATCTTACTTTCAATCTCCTCTTTCATTTCTGTGGCCTTCTCTATGTTTTGCTGCAACATTACACGATACCAATCATCTAAAGAATGTTTCATTTGCTCCCGCGTTACTACATCTGCTCCCATACACTCGCATCCCCTTTTCTCCAAAATTACAAAATTAGGATTTTTATACAATTATCAAAATTGTATATTACCACTCCTTTTCTATGCATTGAAAAACAATTATCAGAAAATTAAATATTCAAATTAATTATACCAAAGTTTTCCTTTTTGATAACTTGAGAAACAATTGTCAGAAAACTTACTAGAATAAATAAAAAAGCAAGTAGTTCCAGCAATCCGCTAAAACTACTTGCTCTATTTTTACTCTTTAATAAATTCCTTCGTACTTCTCACTGTATCAATTGGACGAACTAATTTTTCAATTTCTTCACGTTTTGGCTCTAGGAATGGAGGTAAAGATAATTTTTCACCAAGTGTTTCGTATGGCTCATCTCCCATAAATCCTGGGCCGTCTGTTGCAAATTCAAATAAAATTTGTGGTGCAACTCTTGCGTATAATGACTCGAAGAAGTGACGATCTACATAACCCGATGAAGGAAGCCCTACACTACTGATTCTCTCAATCCATTCTTCTAATACAGCGCGATCTTCTACGCGGAATGCCGCATGGTGCACTGTACCAAAACCTTGTTGTGCTTCAGGAAGAACTGTATTATGTTCTACGATGACAGATGCACCGTTTCCACCTTTATTCACTTCAAATAAATAGAATTCTCCTTCTTGCGCAACCTCTTTAAATAATAAAACTTTTTCTAACACTTCTTTGAAGAAACTAAAGTTTGCAATACGGATGAATACAGGCCCTAAACCAGTAATTGCATATTCTAATGGAACTGGTCCGTTTTGCCATGGTGTACCTGATTCGATCCCTTTATCAAGTTCATCTGAGATTAATTGATAGCGTTGGTCATCAAAGTCAACGAAAGAAAGAGTTTTCTTACCAAATTGCTCTTTAATTCCTGTATGTTCTACTTCAAGACGGTCAAAACGTTTTACCCAATATGCTAACGCTGCATCAGTCGGAACACGGAATGAAGTTTTTGAAATTTCATTTGTACCGTGTACTCCTTTTGGAATACCTGGGAAGTCAAAGAATGTCATATCTGTTCCGGCACTACCTTTATCATCTGCAAAGAATAGATGATACGTTTGAATGTCATCTTGGTTTACTGTTTTCTTAACTAAACGCATCCCTAAAACGTGAGTGAAAAACTCATAGTTCTTTTCTGCACTACTTGTAATCGCTGTAACGTGGTGAATTCCTTTTAATTGGTTCATTTTATATTCCTCCAATAGTTTTAAATTTTATTTTATCTTTTCTCTACTATTACTTCTCTTCAATAGGTGCTAAATTCGCTTCAATTTCTGCTCGCTGACCTTCTAAGAATGGTGGTAAATCAAGTTTTTCTCCTAAATGTTCCACATCTCCATCAACTGTAAATCCTGGGCCATCTGTCGCAATTTCAAATAGGATTCCGTTTGATTCGCGGAAATATAAGCTTTTAAAATAGAAACGGTCGATGATTCCTGAAGAATGGAAGCCTCTTTGTTTCACCTGTTCTTCCCAATAAGCAAGCTCTGCATCGTTTTTCACGCGAATTGCTAAATGGTGAATGCTGCCTCGGCCCGGCTTTTCAGTAGGACCATCTAAATATTTCACAACGATTTCTCCAAAAGCCTCTCCTTTAATGGACTGGAAAATTGCTTCTTGATCATTTCGGCTAACCTCTGTATAACCGAACATCTCTGTAAGTGTACTCGCCATTTTATCAAGTCTACGCACTGTCATTTCTACAGAACCCATTCCTTGAATTTGATGCTTTGCAGGAACTTCTGATTTCTCCCAAGTTTCCCAGTGCTCTACTTTTTCTCCGTTTGAAACGAGTAGTACTAAGCGAAGACCTTCAGCATCCTCAAATTGTAAAGCAGGACGATTTGCATATGTTGTCATTTCACTATGTTTCACATCAAATTTCTCAAATCGTTCTTTCCAGTAATGTAAGCTTTCCTCTGAAGGAACGAGTAATCCAATTCGAGTAATCGCATTCGTACCGCGATATGTTCTTCCTACTAATGGAATTTCAAAAAATGATAATTCCGTACCTGGACTTCCTGTTTTATCTCCATAAAATAAGTGGTACATTGACGGATCATCTTGGTTTACTGTCATTTTCACACGACGTAAGCCAAGCACGTTTTTATAAAAGTGATTATTTTCATTTGCATTTTTCGTAACCATTGAAATGTGATGATGCCCTTTAATTTCATACATTGGTTATTCCTCCGTTTCGTTTTACTAGTCAAGTGATAACTAAAAAAATAACATTTCCCACAACTAATATGGTTTTTAGCTTTTCAATTTATTCTTAATTATATTTTTGTAAATTCATCTTAGTTTTTACTGTATAAGTTACTTTGTTTTAATCAAAAACAACTGAGTGTATGTTTTCATATGACTCAATCGCTTTCGTTACTATCACTTTACACCTCAAGTGATTAAAAAGCAAGTGATTTATCTCAAATTCGAGATATTTTTTGTATCATATTATTTACTTCCTATAAAAACAGCCTCACTAAGCATATTAAAACTTAATGAGGCCACTTTATTCACACTTTTAATTATGGAACGACGGTTTATAGAACGAACGATTATCAAGAGCGAAGACACGCTCTGTATATTCGCCTGGTTTTGTGCGTCCTAATGCGCGGTCCATCATGTTCATTTTTGCATCTAAGTTATCGATGTAATGCAGAATTTCTGCTTCTTTTACTAATGGTGGTTTTGGACTACCCCATTCTGCTTTTCCGTGGTGAGAAAGGACGATGTGTTGAAGAATTAATACTTCTTCTGCATCGATTTGCAATTCGTCTGCCGCTTTACCAATTTCGTTCACCATAATCGAAATATGGCCTAGTAAGTTTCCTTCTAACGTATACGTTGTAGAAATTGGGCCAGATAATTCAATTACTTTACCAAGGTCATGTAAAATAACGCCTGCATATAGTAAGTCTTTATCTAATGATGGGTATAGATTTGAGATAGCTTTCGCTAAATCAAGCATTGATACGACGTGATAAGCTAGTCCAGATACGAACTCGTGATGGTTCTTTGTCGCTGCTGGATAGTCTAAAAATTCGTTTTGATGCTTATTTAATAAATGTCTTGTTAGACGTTGAATGTTCGGGTTTCTCATTTCAAATATGTATTGCGTAATTTTCTCAACCATATCTTCTTTTTTCACTGGTGCTTTTTCTACGAAGTCTGAGATGTCTGTTACTTCATTTTCATTCGCAACACGGATTTGTTTCACACGTAATTGAATACGTCCTTTGTAGTTTAAAATATCTCCAGCTACTTTCACGATTGTTTCCGCTACATATTGTTTCTCAACTTCTGGTGATACGTCCCATAACTTCGCTTCAATATCTCCACTTGGATCTTGTAAGATTACTGTTAAAAATGGCTTTCCATTGCTTGCGATACCTTTTGTCGCTGTTTTAATTAACAAGAAAATATCGACTTGTTCACCAACTTCATACTCTGCAATTTTCTTTTTCATTCGAATTCCTCCACCAAATCAGTTACTTTTAGTATAGCACACTACAACTCATTTTCTTTACGCATATGTGTTAATTTTATAATCTGTTTTTCTGTAAAATACGCGAGTAAATGCGCATGACATGTAAAGAATATGACTTGTCTATCCTTTGCAATTTCCTTTATAAGTTCAATCGTTCGATTCGTCCTTACCGCGTCAAAGTGCACGAAACTATCATCAATAATAAATGGATAATCATGCTCAAATGTTTTTGCTAGTGCAAATCTCAGCGATAAATACAACTGCTCCGCTGTCGCTTGGCTTAGTTCATGACTGTAAAAACGCATACCGTCGTTACGTTCAACGATGAACGGTTCTGCCTCTGACGGCGAAAAGATTTTACTATATCTTCCGCCTGTTAAATAGACGAAATACTCTTCTGACTTTTGTAAAATACGAGGAAGATGTACTTCGTGATAATATTGCTTCGTTTTCGTTAACACCGTTTTTGCGACCGCATAAGCAGCCCACTTCTTCACTTGTTCACGCACTTGCGCTTTTTTCATTTCCCATTCATGCATTAAATCACCGTACGTACTACCTTCTTCTAAATTCGCAATTTCCATACGATGTTTCGCAATACGCTCTGTCAGTTCTTTCTCTTGCGCCAGACAGTTTTGCACGACTGTCAGTTCTTGCTTTAATTTTCCGTCATAACCGTCAGCTTCGTAATGTTCAGCTAATGATAAACTCGTTAAACGCTGTTCTAACAGATCAATTTGCGGTAATAAACGCCCCACTTGTTTCTCTGCATCTTCACGTTTTTCCGCTAGTTTACCCGCTTCTAAAAACATCTCTTCATCTGTAGACGCTGCAATATGCCATAAACCATCTCGTTCTATTAGTAATTGCTTTAATTGTTCTTGCATAAACTCATATTCTTCTTGCCATTCCGCCATTTTTTCTTTTAACTGCTTACAAGTTTGGCGCTTCTCTTTCTCATTTTGCATACGGCTTTGTGCCTCGTGTAGCTTACTATACTCCGCACTACCGATAACAGTTTCTAGTTTATGTTCAAATTGTGAAATCATTTCATATAATGAAGATTTTCGCGTGCCTTGTTTCTCTAATTCACGATATAATTGCTGCATTTTTTCAATACGCTCAAACGCCGGCAATATGTGTGCATACGTATAAAATTCAGGAAACATATAGCGCGTTTTATATGCATCGACTTGTTCTCCCGCCTGGAACGTTTCTCTCTCCCATTCCTCATACGATGAAACGACTTTATCATACGCTCGCTCCAACTGCTGTAACTTATAAGACTCACGCTCAAATAATTTACGTATCTCTTCATCTTTTTCTAACTGATAGCGTACAGACATCGCTTCTTCACTTTGTCTCCCGCCGGCACTTTGCTGAAGTGTAAGTAGCTCTTCTTGTAATCCATTTGATGGATCTTTATATAAAACAAGAGCGAGAACAATTCCTACAAAAACAATGACACTAATAAATAAGAGCGCTCGGTTATCTATAAATAAGCTTGTGAATAAAACGCCTGTGTTAATAAGAAGTAACAGAAGACAAACTCTTTGCCACTGCTTTTTCTTTTGCTTAGCTGCTCCTGCTTTCTCTTCATACTTGCGCTTCATTCTCTCTGCGCCCATACCGATAAACGCCGCATCTTGGAACGATTTCTCTTTCTCAACTAACACATTTCTCTCTTCATCCACTAACATTTGTTTCTTAATCTGTCTTATATTTTCTTCTTGTTCTTCTAATTGCTCTTGCGCTACTTTAAAACGATCATCGAGCTGTGCTTTTTGCGTTTCTAATTCGCGCGCCTTTTGCACTGTTTGCGTAATTAACTCTTTCGTTGCCAAACTCATATCAAATGAAAGAACTGTTTCCTTTTCAAAAGTAGCACCAATTTGTTGTTCTAGTTCTGCCAGTTCTTCTTTTATATTCGTAATATTCCCGCTCATATCACGCATTTCTTGGCGTGCATTTTCGTAAGACATATGCTGCATACGAAGTTCTTCTACATAACTTTCTTTTTGTAAAAACTCTTCATCTATTTGAATCGAGGCAATTTCCGATTGCACTGTCTGGATTTTCTTGTGGAGCGAATCAACTTGTAACTGAAGCGGCTCCATTTTCGCCTTCATTGCTTCATAACGCGCCATTCCGTTTACAGGAAACTGCCCGCTCTCGTTCTCTAACACTTTCTCATGCGCACGTTTTTCAATAACGAGTGGCTCAAGCGCTGCTAATATTTCATAATCTTGCTTTCGTTTTTCTGCACTCTCTTTTTCCCCGCGAACAGAAGCAAGCTTCTCTTCACTTTCTTTTAACTGCTCCACTTGTTTTTCATACGTGCCAATTTTCCCTTACCACTCTTTCATCTTCTCTTCAAGTTTCTTCATCTCTTGCAATGACACGTTAATTTCTGGTTTACGACCACTCGGCTTGAAGCGCTGGTCCATTTCTTTTTCTAGCTTTTTATCTAACTGCAATAGCGCATCACTTCCGACTGCACTTGCCGAAAATAAATAATTGCCAATATCCGCTTCGCCAAGCTGATGAATGTTTTGAAGGCCATGCATATCAAATGAAAAGACAGATTCAAATAAACTTTCATTCATCCCGCTTAATATATCGTTTAAAATTTCTTCTCCGCCCGTTTTCCCGTCTTCAAAATAAACGGTCACCTCGCCAGCTGCCGTCTTTGGCAATCGCTCAATTTTCAAACGACCGTACTGCTCTGTTTGCACAGTGATCGCACCGCCATATTTCCCGCCTTCTTTCGGCTCATAACGGCGCTGTCCTCTCGTCGGAAAACCGAATAAAATACTTTTCATAAATGAGCGAATTGTCGATTTCCCCGCTTCATTTTCACCGTATAACACTGTCAGCAAGGAAAGATCCATTTCCACATTTTCTAATTTTCCGTACCCATAAATATGGAGTTTTTCAATTCTCATTTTTTATCCCTCTCTTGCTGGAATAATTGCTCTAAAATAATATTTTCTGCTTCCTTTTGAATCTCTTTCTTCTCTTCTTCTGTAAAAGATTCAATACTATTACGCGCTACAGGAGATGTCCAAATAGTGCGCAATACTCCGTCCATATTGCTGAAAGCTTCTAACTCCTTTAGCACACTACCTACGAAATGATTTTCCGCTTTCAAACGTTCGATTTCCGCAAAAGAAACCGTCTCATTTTTCCACTTCATCGCATATACAAAATCTTTTCGCTCTTCGCCAGATGCTAAAATGTGAAAAATCTCTTCCACGCGCTTTTCGTCACGCAAATAAGGTGAAAGTGGACCTTGTCCTGTGAATACGACAGTTAATAGCGTACCTTCCTCTTCTCTTCGGCATTCATTCATCGCAGTAGATAGGCTCGTCATAAGTTCATCAACAGTTTCAAGTCTATCAATACAAACTTCGATTTCATCCCATACAACATCTGCCGTATGGAAAAATGAACACTGCGTTCCTTGTTTCGTAAGTTCAATAAGGTACGCACCCTTCTCGCCTGTTTCCTTACGATGACGACCTTGTATGTTCCCTGGATAAATAATGCATGGTTCTTCTGATAAAATTTCACGTTTATGTATATGGCCAAGAGCCCAATAATCAAACTGTTTTTCTTTCAACTCACGAATTTGAAACGGTGCATAGCGATTATGCTCTGCATCTCCTTCCACACTTCCGTGAAGCATGCCAATATGAAAAGGCGCATCACTCATTTTCGTATACTGCGCTGTCATATTATCCGTTACCGCTTGCTGCAAATAACTAAAACCATAAATAGAAGCTAATAGCTCACCATTTTTATAAAATGATTTCTCTTCTACATAAGGCTCAGTAAATACATGAACATTTTCCGGAAACTCAATTGCTGCCCAGCTTCCTCCTAAATGATCATGGTTACCGTGAATAATAAAAACAGGGATATCGTACTGCGAAAGTCTCTTCATTTGCTCACGCACAAACACTTGCGCCCTCAAACTTCTCGTCTCCGCATCATACAAATCCCCAGCTAGTAATACGAAATCAACGCGCTCTTGAATTGCTTTATCAACAATACGCTCAAATGATTCAAACGTACTTTGCTTCATTCTCTCCCAAACAGACTGCGCAACATTCATCTCCATCCCTTTAAACGGACTATCCAAATGCAAATCAGCCGCATGTATAAACTTTACTTGTTTCACAAATAACGATCCTTCCTATCTTTCAAAAGTTTCATTTTATCAAAATTAAAATCGCTGAAAACTAATAATCATCGAGAATAAAAATATTCTCGATGATTAAAGTTTCATTCTATTTTACCACGCAATGTCATATATTTCTTTGCATATTGTAGCATTTTATGTCAAAATAATTATAAGATTCTGATTTTAATTATTGGAGGGAATTTTCATGGGAGTATACGTTCTAACAGTCTTTGAAAAAGATGGTTCAAAAGCATTAGACGAATCATTCGAGGCGGCAACTGAAAAAGAAGCAAAAGCAAAAGGTGAATCTATCTTACAAGAAAAAGGATTGTATGAAAAAACACATCGCTGTACATCTACTGCAGGTAAGCTCGTTTTATTCCAGCGCTAAAAAAAAGAAGCGTCATCCGCTTCTTTTTCACTCTACTATATCTTCGTCACACCACGTAAACACCACATCTAGAATGCGATTACCGATACGTACGCGTTTATTCCATTTACCTGTTTGGATCTGATGTTGCAATTCAGCTTTCATCTTTTCCGTCCAGTCGTGAATCGTTTCACTACCGTCGTACGGATATACGCTCGGAAACTCTTTCTGCAGTAGATGCAAGCTCTCTGCATCAAAATGAAAATGGAAGAAGTAGTTTGCTGTAAGCGATGGTTCTTGCAATCGTAAAAAATGATCATCAATTTGCTTTCTATTTCGATAGAAAGTAAAGATATTCACTTTACCGCTAGTAATTTGGTCAATTTGAATTTCGTGCTTCTCTATAATCACGTCTTGTCCACCTCGTTGTATACTATCTTTAGTATATATGTCTTTTGCAACAAAGTTAACCATTTTCGCGCGAAATTCATTTCCTTCATTATAATTCCTGTACCTCCATATGCAATCAGGATAAATAAAAACAAAGTTGAAGGGGAGCGATCACATGTATTTCGGAAGCAAAGGTT
The DNA here is from genome assembly GCF_022663635.1 of Bacillus cereus group sp. BfR-BA-01356. Taxonomy (NCBI): domain Bacteria; kingdom Bacillati; phylum Bacillota; class Bacilli; order Caryophanales; family Bacillaceae; genus Bacillus; species Bacillus cereus group sp. BfR-BA-01356. The sequence goes on from NZ_JAKUFX010000023.1 coordinate 18,131, forward strand.
GGTATGTAAAAGAACTTAAAAAATTAGGTATCCGTACTTATGAAGGTAAAAAACTAGAATCTTATCGTACGCATGTGTTGTCTAGTTTACTTGAGAGAATGAAGAGAGCTTCGGCTTAATAGAAAAGTAAAAAATGAAGTGAACACGAATAGTGGTATATGATAAAAAACACCTCCTAAATTCGCATACTAAGTATGCAAATTAAATGGAGGTGTTTTTATCAGTTTTCATAAAAGATTTTTTGCTTCCGCTGGAACGGATACGTTTTAATCTCAGCTGTATCTAAATCTTCATTGAATAAATGAATAGCTATAATTTGTCTACAATCGTAAGTATGGTAATAATATGTTCCAGACTCCATACACATTGCACTTGTATAGATCGTATTATCTAATATACCGTCTTCTGTTATTACTGCCCCCTTAGGAACCTCACAGTTTGATAAAATATGAAAAATAGCCGATATCCCCTCTTCTTCGTTCTCTATACTTTGAATGTTTTGTTTGCCATATGCTGCCCGTACAAATCTTGATGGCGGGGTGAAATCTCCAGGAAGCCCCATCGTTCCTGAACCTTGGCCAAAAGCACTTAATGGTACATCTCCCCACTCCGTTGGCGCAAATGGCTGCGATTTAAGACCAATATATTGTCTTAAATTTTGTAAATGCCAATTAAACTCGGGACTATTAGTCATCACTCCTATTGGATTGTCATACACTTTTATTCCATCAGCTGTCGGCTCAAGTACAATACACGCTCCCGATTTATCTGCTAAAATCCAATGTAGCGGTGGCGTAATTCCTAAAACTGGTAATGGCACATCTATAAAGGCAATGTTATCAATAGATTTTCTTACCTCTTCAACAGAATTGAACTGCGTGAGGCTCCAAGTCACAAAATCAAATGGCGCTACATTCGTTTTATTGCTATCTATATGATTACTATAAGTAGCGAATCCTGGGAAATAGAGAGTTGCACATGTCATACCAGTTTCATTTACTCCGTCCGCCATCATGACCCTTCCTCCAAAATTAATTCCCATTCCGACAACAGCCTTTTTCGCTCGGATCGTTTCACCAGTTATATTGTTCCACTGATAACGCCGAGGAATGATTATTACTTCTTGATTCATATCTAATGTGAAATCCATTGTTCTCCCAAAAAGATGCTGGAAATTTTTTGTTTGTAACGTCAAACTAGTACACATGAAGAAATCCCCTCCATTTCATAGTTATATACACATTTTATAAAATTCTGATAAATACGTAAATTAAAATCTATTTTACTTACCATTGTACAAACCCTATTTATCATTAACAAAATAACCACCCAAACTAAAAATGCTATAATAAACCCAATGAAACTAAGGGGGCAAATTACTTTGCTTGGAACATGCATTCAATTTCATAAGTTTGGCAATCCAAAAGACGTATTACAAGTTGAATATAAAAATATAGAACCACTGAAAGATAATGAAGTTTTCGTTCGTATGCTAGTTAGACCGATTAATCCATCTGACTTAATTCCAATAACCGGAGCGTACGCACATAGAATCCCTTTACCTAACATACCTGGTTATGAAGGTGTTGGTATTGTAGAAGATGTAGGAGCTTTTGTTTCTAGAGACCTTATCGGTAAACGTGTGTTACCGTTACGCGGGGAAGGTACTTGGCAAGAATATGTGAAGACATCAGCTGATTTTGTAGTCCCTATTCCCGATTCTATTGATGATTTTACCGCGGCACAAATGTATATTAATCCCCTTACGGCTTGGGTTACATGTACGGAAACGCTAAACTTACAACGGAATGATGTTTTGTTAGTGAATGCTTGTGGATCCGCTATCGGGCATCTTTTTGCGCAGTTATCGCAAATTTTAAATTTCCAACTCATTGCCGTGACAAGAAATAGTAAACATACAGACGAATTACTTCAGCTTGGCGCTCATCATGTAATTGATACTTCGACTGCCCCGCTTTATGAAACCGTTATGACATTAACGAACGGGCTCGGCGCGGATGCTGCAATTGATTCTATCGGGGGACCGGATGGAAATGAATTAGCTTTCTCCTTACGTCCCAATGGGCACTTTTTAACTATAGGACTTCTGTCAGGAATACAAGTAAACTGGGCAGAGATTGTCACGAAAGCAAAAGTGCACGCGAACATATTTCATTTACGACATTGGAATAAAGAAATGTCACCTTATAAATGGCAAGACACGTTTCGTCATTTAATTCGCTTAGTAGAAAATGAGCAATTACGTTTTATGAAAGTCCATTCTACGTATGAATTAGCGGATGTGAAAGCGGCAGTTGATGTTGTACAGTCCGCTGAGAAAACGAAAGGGAAAGTTTTTTTAACGAATTATTAAATTGAGTACATTCAACTATCAATCCATTTAGTAGCATAGAATTTTAAGTAGCTTATGTAATTTAATTAAAAAAGCGAAAGGAGATTCTAACATGTGGTTACTCAAAGCAATTGCGCCTGTTGTAATAGCCGGAGGAATTGTAGTATATGTGATTGGTAGCCTTAAACATAAATATAACAACGGTAACTTAGGTAAGAAAAAATCAAAAAACGCTCAAATTTTATTAGACAGTTTAATACCTATGGGAATGCTTGTTGGCTGTATAATCGGTTTAATTTTCGGCATGTTTTTCCCAGATTATTCACTTCTTGCAGTGAGTTTAGGATCTGGAATCGGCTATTTATTGGGGTTTTTCGCCTATGAAATTTATAGCAAGACAGGAAACAACCTCTCATAATCCAAAAAGAATAAGCGGAACAGTACATAGTAGTCATATACAATATGTACTGTCCTTTATTTTTGTATCAACACTATCACCTTACCTTTCGCCTACTATACACCTTTTTGATTGATTTTCCTCTCCTCCACCTTTTGCATATCCGCTTTTTTATTTTCATTGGATCTATATCCAAAGTAAAGTAGCGCACATGTAATAATAGAACCTACAATGTATCCTAAAAAACATCCTAACCAAAACATAGTGTAACCGCCTCCATTCATAATAAATTTTATGTAATATAACTCTTTACATACTCCATCGTTTATTTCTATTAACTATACACTTTCTAAAATTATTCATACCACTAATTCTCTTCGTACCTCAAATAGCAATTTTATTATTTGTCATAAAGTTAACACCTTCTTCAAATACAAAAAATTCCATTTACTTGCTTTTTCTCAAGAAATAATATACTACATTTGAAATAAGCGAGCGAGTACGTCGGCTCTTCTCTATTTTAACTTTAGTCATGAACAAAAGAAAAATAAAAAACCCCCTCAAAGCATAAACTTCAAGGGGTGAGCCTGTTTTTTATTTACTTATATACGTACAGCTGTACCACTTACAGCAACCATTAACATTCCATCACGAACTACTTCGTAATCTACGTCAACACCAACGATAGCGTTCGCACCTTTTTGTTTTGCAAGTTCTTTCATTTCGTCCATTGCGATATCACGAGCTTCTTTTAGCTTACTTTCATAAGAACCAGCACGACCACCGACAACATCACGAACAGAAGCGAATAAATCGCGGACAATATTTGCACCCATAATAGCTTCACCATTTACAATATCGATATACTCAATAATTTCTTTACCTTGAATTCCAGACGTTGTTGTTACAATCATGACTGACACTCTCCTAATAAGTTGTAGTTTTAATTAGCTTTCTTATGTCTTTATTATGACACGGAACAAACAACTAATCTATTGAATTACCTTACAGGAATGTGACAGTTTTGTAAGAATGAAACGCGCATTATGTTTCATTTTAATAAAGCGCTTTAAAATTAGGATACATAAACGACTCTTTATTTTCTTTCCAGTCCTTTTCTACTTCTTTGAAAGTTGGTCGTCCTAATTTTTCATTGTTTTCATGTTTACGAAACCATTTCTTCACATACTGGTCTCCATTTTTATTTTGAACTGTACAAAGGAAACTATTACTGCTATCCTTTAATATTTTTACAATCACGAAAAGGCACCTCTTCCCTTTTAAATAACAGAATAGAACTTGATCTTTTACTATAAGCCCTTCCTCTCTTATAGTCATACGACTCCTCGGCCGCGCCAAAGTTGTAAGATCAAAAAATGATATTCACTTTGTTTACATTTTATTTAAAGAAATCAGAGTTATAGGCATTATGCTTATCAAATATTTTATAGATTTCTAACTTATCATCTAATTTTGCATCTACTAAAATTAATATATTGCCATCGTAAATATATTCTTCATACTTTTTAGCATGTTCTTCTGGAATTCCTAACCCTATAAATGCTCCTATTAAACTTCCAGCTCCTCCGCCAATACCGGCTCCTCCAATAGCTGCTGCGATCGGTCCTGCTGCTACGATTGGACCCATTCCAGAAACGGCAAGTATACCAAGACCTGTTAATAAACCACCGAGTCCGCCTGCTACTCCTCCTGCCACAAGCCCTGTTGCTGAAAAGATATCTGCTTTATGTGCAGTTTCATGATTTACTTTTTCACCCGATTTTTCTTCAAGGTGTTCAATTTCCTTCTGATCTTTTGCAATAGCTGAAATGTTATCTGCTGAGTATCCTTTATCATTTAATTCATTAATAACGAGTGCCGCATCATCAATTGTTCTAAAAACACCTACTATTTTTCTATCTACATTCATAACTATTAACCTCCTAAAGTTTTATATAATATATTTTTATTTTTCTTCATTTCTGTATACACTAATTTTCTTATTAACATAACCATTTATGAAAAAAGCGAATAGTAAAAGCACTACAAGTGAACTACTTAACAAGTAAATTAAATCAAATGTAATATTAATCATCATTTCATTCATGTATACCAGGCTCCTTTTTATTTAAAGTAAAAGTATATTTTGATAGACTAATCTACTAAACATAGACATCTTACAATTCATCTTCAGTCAATCTCTTTGTAGTATATGTATACCCTTCCTAACCTTTTCTAAACGTAAAAAACTATAATTATATTTTTTCTTATTTATATGTTTAACATTTTTTAAAACGGGTATGTTTATATTGTTATGCTTACTATATGGAAAGGAATATTACGATGAACGCCATTCACTCTACTACTATTTCTTATAATGAAACACCTACAATAACTCAAATTCATCATTTTTATGCTTTAATGACAACATTTCAAACAAATGTATTTATAAGTAAACACGGAACACTTACTTCTATTAAAAACTTAAGCACTCTAGTATCCTTTTTCCTTACTGTAAAAAAGAGAGATTTTGTATTATTTATTTTTGAAGGAATAGATGCAAAAAGAGCTTTAAGAACACTCTTCCCTTCTTAAAAGTTTTGTTATCCCCTATTCCCTCGATTGTTACTTTTCATATATAGTTTTATATTTCAAAATGATTTCCTCTATTAAAAAAGAACCCCCTAATACAATAGGGGGATTTCTAGTTTAGCCTTATGAAAACTGATATAATATATATTACGTTTTTCATTCTTTAAAATAGAAAAGTTTTAATAACCTTGAAGGTAGGAATTTTTAATGAACTCGAAAGCAAAATTTAGTATTCGCTACAAAATTATGGCTGGTTATTTAGTTATCATTTTGTTCTTACTTGTTTCTTTCATTATGTTGAACAATGAGATTTCTAATTTACAAAAATCTCGTAATTTTATTATTGATCACGATTTTAAAGTTCTCAATTTAACAAATCAAGTGGAGAAAGATTTACTAACAATTGAAAATAAAGCGAAAGGGTTTATCATTTCTAATAATCCAAATTACGTACAATCTCTTAATTCTGCGGAAAAGGATTACGAAAAGCATTATCAAGATCTTTTCTCATTATTAGAGGATAACCCATCTCAGCAAGAAAAATTAAAACAGATTAACGAAAATATTATTAGTTGGATAAATAAAGAGATTCACCCACTCATTGCAAATAATAATAGTAATAATGTACAAACAATCGACACGACTCAAATTCAGTCATTACAGTCACAGGTAACTAACTTCCGTAGCACTGAGGAGCAATTAACGAAAAAAAGAGCAGCACAATTAGATACTGAAAATAATAAATTAGAGATTTGGTTATACAGTTTATTGTTCTTACTTTCTTGTATTTCTATTATCATTTCACTCTATATTTCGAATTCCATTACAAAAACGATTAAAAATGTAATTCAAGTTATTAAATCCATTTCTTCTAAAGAAAAAATCACGGAAAGAATTCATGTAAACACACGTGATGAAATAAAAGATCTTGCTCATACAACGAATCACCTACTAGACGAAATATCGAAAAGAGAGTGGTTACAAACGGAGCTTGCAGAATTAATTTTAATGTATCAAGGTGTATCTTCTATTGAGATGTTAGGTAAAAAAATTCTTAGTGGAATTATACAAAAAACGCAAACTTCTTGCGGTGCATTTTATGTACGTGAAGAATATGAAGAAACTGTCTACTATGTGAAAAAAGCTTCTTTCGCCGATCAAGGTGCTGATATTGGGAAACAATCCATTCAAATGGGTGAAGGTTTCATTGGACAGTCTGCCTTAGAAAAGAAAAGTTTTATTCTCAGGGATATACCCGAAGAGTTTCGTTATGTCACTAGCGGAGTATTAGAAATACGTCCTAAAAATTTACTAGTCATCCCTATCTTATTTGAGGATGAAGTGATCGCAGTAATGGAGTTAGTAAGTGTAACTGAGATTTCAGATTTACATCAAGATTTAATTCAACAAACCGTTGATAATCTAGGTTTAACAATCCATAGCATTATGGGACGTATGCGAATTCAAACTCTTTTACATGAATCACAAGCAATGACAGAAGAGTTACAATTTCAATCAGAAGAATTGCAAACGCAAGCGGAAGAACTACAAATGCAAGCAGAAGAATTACGAACAACGAATGAACAATTAGAGTCTAGAACTGAAGAGGCTGAGCAGAAGACAGCTGACTTACAAATTACCAAATCAGAATTAGAAGAAAAAGCAAGCGAGTTGTTACGCAGCTCAAAATACAAATCTGAGTTCCTAGCAAATATGTCACATGAATTACGCACACCGTTAAATAGTATTTTACTATTATCTGAAATGTTAAGAGAAAATCATGATAACAATTTATCCGACGATGAAATTGAATTAGCAACTGTCATTCATTCATCAGGGAAAGACTTACTTACTTTAATTAATGACATACTAGATTTATCTAAAGTAGAAGCAGGCAAACTAGACATCATTTTTGAGGCAACGAACATAAGTGACATGGCAGCCAATATGCATCAAAACTTTTTACATATAGCTGCACAAAAAAATGTCGAATTTACTATTGAGGACAGTGATACGATTCCTGATCTGTTTTATACAGATGCAAAACGGATTGAGCAAATTATTAAAAACTTATTATCCAATGCATTTAAATTCACAGAAAAAGGATCCGTTTCTTTACATTTTGATTCGATAGAAACAACCAATTTGAGTCATGATATGCAGTCTATAAGTAAAGATTGGATTACAATTTCAGTAAAAGATACTGGTATTGGTATCGCTAAAGAACAGCATCAACTTATTTTCGAAGCCTTTCAACAGGCAGATGGAGCAACGATTCGAAAGTATGGTGGTACAGGATTAGGTTTATCTATTTGTAAAGAGTTTGCGAGATTATTAGGTGGTTGGATTACGTTAGAGAGTAATGTAGGAGAAGGTAGTACTTTCACGGTATATATTCCTAACCTTCCAAATGGATTACATGATATACAGTTATCCAATTTAGAAGTCGCAGCAACGATAGAAGATGTTATTCCTGCTGAAGTTGTTGAAGAAACTATCGTTACTCCAGAAACAAATAACGTCTTCCAAGAGAAAACAATTTTAATTGTCGATGATGATCATCGAAATATATTTGCGTTACAAAACGCATTAAAAAAACAAAATGCCAACATTATTACTGCCCAAAACGGCATAGAGTGTTTAGAAATACTACAAAGCAATACAAATATTGACCTTATTTTAATGGATATTATGATGCCTAATATGGACGGTTATGAAACGATGGAAAATATCCGAATGAACTTAGGGTTAAATGAAATACCTATTATCGCATTAACTGCTAAAGCAATGCCAAATGATAAGGAAAAATGTTTATCTGCTGGCGCTTCAGATTATATAAGTAAACCATTAAATCTACATCAACTCTATTCGGTAATGAGTGTATGGTTAATAAAATAAGTGAGGTTTAGTTGGAGTGAAAAATAAGTATTATAATTTTGATCCATCAGTAGATACGGATGAGCGCACGAACTTAGAAATTGAATTACTATTGGAAGCGGTATTTAAACTATCAGGATTTGATTTTCGCCAATATGCTCGCACATCTATTTATAGAAGGATTTGTAATCGAATGCAGCTCTCTAATATCCCAACCATTTCAAAATTAATTGAAAAAGTAATTCACGAGGAAGGGGTTTTAGAACAGTTATTAAATGATTTCTCAATTAATGTAACTGAGATGTTCCGTAACCCTGCCTTTTTTAAAGCGCTTAGAGAGCATGTTATTCCTGAATTAAAAAAGCATCCCGAAATTAGAATTTGGCATGCTGGATGCGCAACTGGTGAAGAAGTATTATCAATGTCCATCTTACTTCACGAAGAAGGATTAAGTGAAAAGTCGGTTATTTACGCAACAGATATGAATACAAATGTGTTAGAAAAAGCAAAACAAGGTATCCTCCCGTTAAATAAAATGCAAACTTATACGAAAAACTATTTACAAGCTGGCGGTACACAAGCGTTTTCTAACTATTATTCAACAGATAATCGTTTTGCTTATTTTAATCCATCACTTTTACAAAACATTATTTTTGCACAGCATAATTTAGTAACCGATCAATCTTTTAACGAATTTCATATTATACTTTGTCGTAACGTTTTAATTTACTTTACAAGTAAACTTCAAAATCAAGTGCAGCAACTATTTTATGAAAGCTTAGGTCACAATGGTTTTCTATGTTTAGGGAATAAAGAAACTCTTCGTTTTTCAAATATAATGCCGCATTATACTCAATTTAATCCTAGCGAACAAATTTATCAAAAAATACAATAAAAAGCGTATGAAATCCTCTGTTTGGATTTCATACGCTTTTTATTTCGCATTCGTTTGTATCATAATGAGACACATATCATCTGATTGCGCTTTCTTTTGTTCTTCCTTGTAAAACCCTTCTATCTCGCCTTCTAAATCTCCCCATTTTCTTTCTGTAAAAGTACGTAATTTCTCTTCAGCCTCAAATTCATCATTTGCAATTGCTTCAAGAACACCATCTGTAAATAATACGATTTGAGCATTTTTCTCAAAAGGTATAACTGTCTTTTCAACTTTTATTTCATCAAAAAATCCTACCGCACAACTCCCGCGATCTAGTTCAACTACATTTGTTTCATCAACTAAAACATATCCAGAAGGATGCCCTGCATTTACATATTCAATCGTTCTATCTTCTGTATTAACAACTAAGTATATGGCCGTAAAATAATAGGGAATATTATCATTTTCATTATGTAAAAGGGTCATATATTTATTTAATTCTTTAATAACGAGTTCTGGATCAATTAAACATTTAATTGTTTCACGTAATACAGACGAAATAAACATACAAACTAATGAAGCAGATATACCATGTCCCATCACGTCTAATAATATAATACCGTAGCGGTTTTCATCGATTTTATACCAATAATACATATCTCCAGCTAATTTAAATGAAGGTAAGTAACTTGCTTCAATTTTTATATGCTCTTCTCTTAATGGGCTACTTAATAAGTTTCTTTGTACTTGTGTAGCTAAATCTAGTTCATTCCGAAGGTTTTCTTCCTGTTCTTTATGCCAATTTAATTCTGATTTCAAGCGTAATGCCACACGCATACGCGCTAACAATTCAACTTTATTTATAGGTTTCGTAATATAATCCATTGCCCCCATATCAAGAGCTTCAGCTAATTTATTTGCATCTTCTAAAGCTGTAACAAAAATAATAGGAATATCTTTAAACTTCTCCTCTTTTTGTAATCGCCTACAAACTTCAAGTCCATCAATTTCAGGCATCATAATATCTAATAGTATTAAATCAATTTCATTATGCCTGGAAGAATCTTTTCCAAAATGGATGTATTCGAAAAGCTCTTGTGCAGAATTAAGTGATACAAGATCCTGATATCCGGCTTGTTTTAAAATCTTCTTAATTACAAAGATGTTAACCGGATTATCATCTACAATTAAAATGGACACAAGTGATTTCCCCTTTTCTTATATAAAATGTAAATCGATTATCATTTTCTATTTTTCTAGTATTACATACTCAGTTACAAAATGAAAATTTCCTACTCAAACATATTTTTTATATAGCAAAAGAACAAACCCCCAGAAATGAGAGTTTGTTCTTTCACTCTATAAGTTTCCACTTTTAATTTAACACCATTGCTTTATCACTTAAAAGACGATCCAACTCTTCCATATGATTTGTTTCATCTGCGATCATATCTTCTAACTTTACAACTAACTCTGTCATATTTAATTTCGCTGCTTGTTCTTTTCGCTTTTCATAACGCTTAATTGTTTCATATTCTGATTGTCTAGCGTATTCTAACATTTCTCTAACATCTTCTGCTTGTTTCACTCGTAAAGGGATTGTAGTAGGTGTACCACCTAGCGTCTTAATTTTCTCCGCTAAATATAGGGCATGTCCTTGTTCATCACTAATTTCAGATTCAAAGAAAGGTTTTAACACTTGTCTATATATACCAGAAACTGTAGCTGCATTATGGTTATACATAATAATTGCTGAGTATTCTCCTGCTAAATCTTCATTCAAACCTTCGATTAGTTCTTTCACATCGTGTGACATTTCATATCTCCTCCTATACTTAATAAGTACCCCTTTTCTCATGTTTTAAACATCATTATTTTAAATTTTTTATGTATCTAAAAATGCGGCTTGTTTCAACTTACTTATCGCTTGTCTTTTAATACGAGAAACGTGCATTTGTGAAATACCTAACCGTTCCCCTGTATCTTTTTGATTTAAATTTTCTCCAAATATATAATGAATAACACTCTTTTCCGTATCATTTAATACGTTAAAAATATCCTTTAAAACGAGACGCCTTTCTGTCTCTTCATATCCTTGCTCTACTTCACCTACAGATTCAATTCTCGCTACCGAACTGCCATCAGATGCATTTTCAACTACATCATCTAAGGAAGATACTCGATAATTATTTTTCGCATCCATAATTTCTAGCACTTCCTCTTCGGATAGTCCTAAATGATCCGCAATCTCTATAATCTTCGGTGAACGCTGCAAATGATCTGTTAGTTCCTCTATCGCAAGTTTAATTTTCCCGCCCAAATCTTTAATTCGCCTTGGAACGTGAATACCCCAAGTTTTATCACGTAAATACTTCTTTATTTCCCCTACTATCGTAGGTATTGCAAAAGGCTCAAAAGCATTCCCTATCGAATAATCATACCTTCTTATTGCGCCTAAGAGCCCTAACATGCCTACTTGTATAATATCCTCATGCATCGGCCCGCCTTTTGAATAGCGATATGCAATGGAATATACGAGATTTTTATAATGCTCAACTAACCTTTCTTGCGCTTCATCACATTGGTTTTGTTGAAATTCTGCAATTAGTTTAATAACGTCTTCTTTAGTAAGAGTTGTAGGTTGAGATTGGATTTCCATCATTCTCCACCTGCTCTCTTTGTATATATTTTGTCATTAAAACTGTCATGCCCTCATCATGCATGATTTGTATATCATCCATTAACGTATTGATTAAATATAAACCTAAACCATTTTCCGGCAAATGTTCTACTGGTTTACTAATATCATACGGGCCAACCTTACTTCTTAAGTTATTAAAATCAAAGCTAACCCCATTATCCGCAACCATAATTTCTAATCGATCTTCATATAGTCCAAAGACAATTGCAATTTCTCCAACGTCTTCTTTGTATGCATGTTGTACAATATTTGTACATGCTTCACTAATAGCAATTTTCATATCTTCTATATCGTCATAAGCAAAGCCCATTCGATTTGCAACACCAGCCATTGTTAAACGAATAATAGCCACATATTCTGCCTTTGCAGGAATTTTCATTTCTATCTTTTCAAATCTCTCCATCATCCCTAGTCACCTTCTTTCTACTTTTTCAAAATCAGAATTCAAATTTAATATTTCCGTTAATCCTGTAATATCGAATAATCTTTTTAATCTTTTAGATACACCGATAAACTCTAGTTTTCCATCATTTTTCTTAACCGCTTTTAATAGAGCTATAAAAACACCTAAACCAGTACTATCCATATAATCTACGTTATGAAAATCTACTACAATCTGAACCTCTTTTTCGCTTGCAATAGGCATAATCTTATTTTTTAAATCTGATGCCGTATACGCATCAATTTCACCATTAAGTTGTACCGTATAACCTACATCATTTTGCAAAATATTTATTCCTAAATTCATCATTTCCGCCCCCTTATCTCGAACTTTTACTATTTAATTACCCATAAAAATTAGTTTTAAACATATTTTTTTATTTTCATTATAAATAAATTTTCTACACCTTTCTCGGCTTAACACGTAAAAAATACTACCAAATGTTTAAAACTTATAAATTTGTGTATGTATAATGTATAAACATTATTTTTAGGGGGATCTATCTATGGAAGAGCACAACTTTAAAAAGGGAGATTTTGTTCAATTTTCTTATCGACACGATCATGCTACAAAATTAGTTGGTTCCATTATTAATATACTAACGAATACAATTGTAGTTGATATAAGTAATAGCGAGGACTTATCTCATATAGAACCAAGGCAAGTCGTAAGAATAAATAATTGTAAAAAGGTAACGATGGCTTAATACATAATAGAAAGTGTAATGTTAATAAGTGGGGGGTTCTTCATCCTCCACTCATTCCTATGTAAAATACATAAAAAAGCATCCAAATTAGTTTAATTGGATGCTTTTTTATGTATTTTTATCAGTTCATTAACTTTATAACTATATATAATAAACTTAAGATTACTATTTATTATCATACTTACGCTTTCCGCAGCATTCTAGAGAAGAATGTAACGATTAAAATAAAGACGATTGCACCTAATAACGCTGGAAGAACAAAAATGCCTCCCCATTCAGGACCCCAATGACCAAATAACGCACTACCTACCCAAGATCCGATTAATCCGGCAATCACGTTTCCAACTATACCTAACGGAAAGTCTTTTCCTGTAATCATTCCAGCTAACGCACCAATAAGTCCACCTACAATACACGTAATAATAAGTCCCACAATTAAACCTCCTATATTCGTTTTATATTGAATTCATCAAGCTTTAGTATGTAACTAAAGCTTGATGAACATATATTATTCTTTATTATCCAATTCATCACTTATCTTTTGTTTCACTTTTCCGACTTTTTCTTTTATCATTCCCTTCGTTTTTTCCCACTTACCTTCATTTTTCAACTCTCTATCTTCTGTAACTTCACCAATTCCTTCTTTTACTTGTCCTTTTTTCTTTTCAACTTTACCTTTAACTTGTTCTTTTAGTCCGTTCTCACTCATATTTACAATCTCCTTTTCGTAATAGATTTATAGATTTAAAGGATACAAATTTAAATAGAATACATGCATCTTCTTTCTTGTAACCATTCACCGACTCTTTCTAAATCCTTAACGAATAACAAGATTTTCCCTTCATCCAGTTTTTCTTCATAAAAGTTCGCTTCTTCCTCATTAAGCCCTAACTCTTGCATTTTATTTCTTAACTGATCTCCTGTTTTTTGAAAGACGTTAATAATGCTTGTCCCAAGTCCCTCCTCTTTTATCCCAATTGTATTCACGTCTGCATTGTCCGCAATTCTATCTGTCCTATCTTTCTCATGCGTTAATACGTAAATATCTTTTTGGGCTATTCCTTTTTTCACGAGATCATTCGCCGCATTCATGACCTCTTTCTCCGTAATAAATTCATATACAAAAGGTTTACTATACTTCGTTTCCATCTTTAACTTCCTCCTTTAAAATGAATTATTTGTTATATTATATGTAGTACACCCATTTTCGAAATGTTAAACATAAAATATGAAAAAAGTTATGTGAATTTTGATTTTAATAGAGAATGAACATCATCATTTACCACTTTAAAACATCTTCTCCTTACAATAACTACCTAAATTAACAGAAAATTGTTATAATTAAACTTGAGGAGGGATACTATGAAAAAAATCATATCTATATGCGCTCTAACCGCTCTATCTTTCAATTTAATAGGTTGTACAAGCACCTCGGCTACAGATAAAGCTTCACAAGTTAAGCAAGAACATAAACAAAATACCTTTCAATTAAATTCTGCTAATATTACAGACATTGAAATACTGAAAACAACAAATCATACTACTTCCAAATCTCAAACAGACAACGAAAAAATGATACAATCTATCGTTTCAGCAGTCCAAAAAGGCACTCCTAAACAAATCACACTAGATCAAAAAAAGAGAGAATCTGCACATTCTACTATTACTGTTACATATAAAGATGACTCAAAAGAAGAATTTCTTGTGTGGGCTGATAATAAGGAGCAAATTTCGATTGCTAAAGATGAGAAGAAAGATAAGGTAGAAGGTGTGATAGTGAATATTAAAGATGCTAAAATAATGAAGGATTTCTTTTAAAATTCTAATTAACGTTAAAAAAAAGTAGGATTACATCCTACTCTTTTTTTAATCATGCTCAATAAATAGACCTTTATAAAATCTATTTAAGGTCTAATTTTGCTAAATCATGTTGTAAAACATTATTTCCTTCTTGTGGGTTAAATACGATTGCACTAAGACCAAAAACATTCGTAACAACATCTCTATCTTTCGGACGAATGATTCTTACTTCATAAGCAAAAAGTGCTGGAGGAAGAGCTGCTGAACGAAAAGTAACATATCGATTAGGTGGCAATGTTTGTGTTGAAGGGTCTATTAATGGTAATAATACCGGAGAACCTGATGACCAATCAAACATTTCAACTGTTACTCTACGAGTATCATCTGGATCAACATTCATAGCTTCAACAGTAAGAAATAACGTAGCGGAATGTCTACGTAATACACCCGTTGATAAAGTTTCATTATGATGTTCAAAGCATTTTTTTGGAGGGTGACCATAGCCATAACTCATACCAATTCCCCCCTTTCATTTACAATTAAGGACAAGTATTCCTTATAATATATAATGCTATTATTCTTTTATTGAAAGGTATAAAAGCGGATTTCTATCTATATTATTAGATATTTTATTTTTCATTTATTCGCTCTTAAATAATAAAGTGAAACTTTATTCCAAACAATATTGCTATTGCACCAAAGTAAAACAAACTGGACAACCTAGATTTCAAACTGTAAGATTAGATGTTGGTGAAATCGGGCAGCAAAGCATATATAGAAAATAGGTGTTAATGTTGAAAATCAATAAAAAATTTGAACCATTAATTTTTAATATCTTTATGATTTTAGGCATATCTAGCATTATCTCTTTCGTCATGGTTTCAATGAATGTTGGATATACAGCTTTATTTCTCAAATCATGGATGAAAACATGGGGAATTGCTTTCGTACTTGCATTTTTAGCTTCTAAATTATTACCCTTTGTAGTTAAAAAGATAATGAAAATCTTCACTTTTGTTGAGAATGATGCTTAAGAATAAAGTGATGTACTGCGTAGGTTCATTCCAATTAAAAGAGTTTATTATCACAAAAACTTAACCTAGTAAAATGTTTCAAATCGAAGGAAGACACCTTAAAGGTTGTCTTTTCTTTATAAGTAAAAAAAGCCCGCCTATTTCCGTAGGCGGGCTTTATCTTTATTACACAATACGAAAGTATACTCTCTTTTTCACTGAAATTTCATGTAATTATACATATTCATGAAAATAGCAGAATTAAAATATGCCAAAATAAAAAATGAGCTAAATCCCCTAAATAGCTATATAGAGATGAAGTTGTTATGACAACATATTTTCCACTTTCAACTTAGTTATCATTAGAATGTTTTTCTACAAAATCAAGGATCCTAGCATTAACTTCGTTAGAGAACTCACCATTGATTGCGTGAGATGCATTTTTCCAATTAACTATATCAATATCTTTAACGTATTTTTTTCCAGTTTCAACTGCTTTTACCGAATTGTGCATTGTACTTTTTTCAGCTATAAGTGCAAGCACTGGAATATCAATATTTTTTAAGTCTTCTTTACTAAATAAATCAGGCGCTGGCGTTTTCAGTTTATAGTTACGCATACCCGACTCGATTAACTTAGCGATAGGCTCATCGTCACTTGCTTCTGCTCCTCCAGCAACATAGCTTAACATCTTTTCTCTTAAAAACTTAGGGACAATAGGAACGGAAGCTGGAATAGATGCCAGAATCATTTTTATGGATATTTGCGCAAATACAAAGACTGGATCTAATAAACTAGCCGTAGCAATATGCTCAGGATTATATCTGGCCAAGTTCATTGTTGTCCACCCTCCAATGGAGACACCTACGATATGCACTCTTTCTAAACCTAATCCTTCAATTACTTCATTTAACCATTCTGCTTGTTGTTTTTGGTTTTCAATCACCTTCGTTTGCACACTCATCCCAGGTTCACCTAGTAAATCTATCGTATAAACAGGCCTTTTTTCTCTTAGACCTTCTAAATTAGGTACCCACATTGGAGTAGATGCACCACGTCCAGGGAGTAAGAGTATTGGTTCCTTATGTTTGTTTTCCTCTTTAGTAAAATAATAAGCACGAATTGTGCCATATTTCGTTTTTATATTTTTCGTATCGTTAGGTTTTGGAAGGAGTGCCATTGATTCATCGTAGGCAATTTGAAAGTCTTCCTTTCCTTTTTCAGATGTAAAGTGACCAACCTTATTATCATGTCTCTTCATTTGAATGCCTCCTTTCTACAAATATATGGATGAACTTTATCTATATATTCATGGTAATTATCCATTGAATTTTTATCTTCTTTAAGACAAGACTCTCATTTAGAAAAAAGAAAATCGTACGTTTAGATACAATTTGGCAACAAACTAACTGTTTTTTGTACATTAATAGACAACTACTGCAAGAATTATAGTTTTTATGTTTTCACTTATCTTTTTAATCAGATGAATGCTTTTTTAGTACATAATAAAGTGAAACTTTAATCAGTGGGGGGTTCATCGACCACTGATTATTAGCTCACACCAATCGTGCTTTTACGGTCAGCCCGCCCCCCACCTAACTTCTTTGCTTCCGCTGAATTTTGAGGTGGGGGTCTTACTACCCGTTAATGCGAGATAAAAAATATAAAAAAATATCCAGAAAAACTGTCACAAAATCCGTTTTTCTGGTTTCTCTATAATACAGGTATCAAATTGAAAGTGAGGTTTAAACGAACATGTTAACCATAGAAAATAAAGAAAGTCATGCTTCTAATATGACCTTTGAAGATTTATTTAAGCAGTACTATGCTTATGCTGTGAAACAGATTATATGGATTGTTAAAGATCAATCTATCGCTGAAGAGTTAGCACAAGAAGTATTTTTACAATTATATCGTAGCGATTGGAAAGGAATTAAAAATATACCTGGATGGTTGATTAAATCTTCTACTTATGTAGCTTATAACCATTTTCGATTTGAAAAAAGGCAGCAAGCGAAGATTGATAAGGAAATACAATACCATGAAGTACAAAATGTATCATCATTAGACGATGATTGGATAAGAAAAGAAGAAATTACAAAGGTCCAAACGACACTAAATAAAATGAATGATCGAGAACGAACCCTTTTACTAATGAAATTCTCTGGTTTTCAATATAAAGAAATTGCAGAAGTACTTCAAATTGAAATATCTTCTATAGGAACATTATTAGTCCGAGCCAAAATGAAATTCCGCAAGATTTATAAACAAATAGAGGAGGCATAACAAATGAAATGTTATGATATCGGGTTTATTCAAACATATATTGATGGAGAACTTTCTCATGATATAAGAAAGGAATTTACAAAGCACCTAGATACATGTGAAGCATGCCAAGATTTATTAGTAGAAATTAGTAAATTAAATCAATGGGAAAACGTAATGCTAGATGAAGAATCTGCAAATTCACCACAAGAAATCAAAATTGATATAGAACAAGCATGGAAAACATTTGAAAGTCGTTCCAAGTTAGACAACGTTTCTAATATAAATTACAAAAAACAACAAAAGAAAGGCATCTTTACAAACATGAGTAAAAAATCAAAATGTTTCATTTATACAGCAGTAGCTGCAGCTGCACTTTTCATAACAGCAATGATTCCACAAGTACAAGTGGCGGCTACAAATGTCGCTTCATATTTTTCTGATGCAATTACAAATGATAAAGTTGTAAATGAAGGAATAAAAGATGAAAATGGTATCACACAAGATATGATGAAGAATGGTAAATATATTCCTATTGATGAAAAAATTACAGATCAAGGTATTACTGTACATCTCAAAGAATTATTTATCGCAGATTCACGTATATCAGTTCATTATAGAATGGAAAAAGCTGACGGAAGTTTAGTACCATTTGAATTTGATACATCAGGATTAGATCTCCAAAGTGATGGTATAATTAATGGACAACAAGAGGAAAACCCTGAGATTAAACATGATGGGAGACTATCATTTATCCATGATTCAGATGATCGTCTTCCTTTTGAACTTATGGCAGCAGGTAAAAAATTAAATGAAGTGGGCATTCGTGATAATGATAAACCCGAAGGTGTCGCTACATTTGTTATAGTTCCTGGAGGAAAAGACGATTTTAAACAGCCCCTTACTTTAGATGTAAATATAACTAGAATTGGAAAAGTAATTGGATCTTGGAAAGCTCAAATTCCAATTGATACTTCACATTTGAAAAATAATACGAATTAACATGAAAAAAAGAATAGAACAATATGTATCTAATTCTCAGTTTATATGTTTTCTTGTTTTCGTTACATTTATTTCGTATATAGTTTTTACTCTATCTTTTATTTATGATTTAAGACCATTATAAGAAAAAGCCCTCTAAAAAAGTAGGAAAATAAATAACCGGTTTCTTAACGTATAAGGAATCGGTTATTTTGTATTTAAAATGCGTCTAAACGTACAATTTTCTTTTTATAAAAAAGAATAGACACCCTAAGGTGCCTTCCTCCGACTTGAACCATCTTAATTTTAATAATATGTATTGGACTCCCGTCCAACTATTATTTTACCACGTTAAGTTGTTTTGTTTATTGAGAAATACAATGTTTTATTTATGCTAATCTTCTGTATTAGTTCATTTTGTAGTCCGTGCAGCGGTTAACAAGAAAATAATAGCATTGATGACACCTAAAAGTCCCTGCTTAATCCACATAGATAATGCAGCATTTGTGCCAATGGCTAGAAAAATAAGCATTACTGTGTATCTATTGAATCTCAGTATAGACAACCTCCCGATGGGACTATATTTAAGGAAATTTCATTATTTTTTTGTTCCGTAAAACATTGTACTTCCTAGTGAAGAGAAATTCAGTTTTACTTCTATAACTCGCCCTGTTTCCACTCTTTATTATGGATATCTAATCCTTCTTGACCAAAGAAATGGAGAATAAATTCTTTTTCATCACTATCAATTTTTTTAGCTAGTTTAGATCCCTCCATACTTTGCTTTTTTCCTGAACGTAAATAATGAATTTCTTCAAAGTCTTTAACTACAGATTCGAACTCTCCATCATACCATTTGTTCAGAATAGATTCATATTTTGGTCTTTCATCATTATTAATAACATTTAAGTTGTTTTTTAAGTATTGAATGTTTTCTTTCGTCATTTGAAATCGCCCTACATCACGGGTACCGGAAACATGAAGATTATTCCCATTGAATTTGAGTTTTTGTAAAGACATATGTATCATCATATCATTTATAGTTTGCTCGTTTTGAATTTCACCAATCGACTGTGCCGCTTTAGAGAGTTCATCTTCACTTACTATATAACTATCTTTTTGCTGCTTTTGAATGGTTTGAACTTTCGGTTTTTCCTGAACCTTTTCTTCTTGTTTAGGTTTTGATTCAGTTGTAGTCTTCTCATTTGAGCTACAAGCAGCCATTCCCATAAGCAATGTACCGCATGTTAAAGCCATTAGTAACTTTCGGTTCATTTTTTTCCGCCTATCTGCATTAGTTATTTTAAACAGTTTTTTAATGTAAGATTTCTCATCTCATAGTAGCAAAGAATGTATCTATATATTGTCATGTTTTGTCGAAGAATAATAAAAAAACAACCTAGATCCTATAGGATCTAGGTTGCTTTTAATACGTAAACGTAATCGTCACTACAGAATACCCTTCTTTCGCATTATAAGGCTCCGCTTTATAAGAAACTCGATTTGCCCCTTGCGGATAATCGATTTCGCCAATTGCCTTTTTCACATCTTGCAGTGCACCATTCATTGATTGCTTGTATAGCACTTCAATTTTCTCTGGTTTTGCACTATAGCGTTGCTGCATTTTATTTTTTAATTCGGTATAGTTATTTGCGATATATTCATTTCCTAAATAGTTTAACTTTGTATCTTTTAATATTTGTTGATATGCAGGCGTTTTCGTACTACCTGCCGCAATTTTGTTTGTCAGTGTACTATAATAATTCGTTGTAGCTTGCGGGTAGTCTCCGCGGTTCCACTCATGATTTCTTGCGATTTGTTCATCTGATAAATTGAAATACGAATACGTGACGCGGCCCTGCTCATCTGGCACTGGATCATCGAATGTTGTATCAAGGTGATACCATTTGTTTTCGATTTTCACTAAATTCCAAGCATGAGGTTGTCCGTCCCCAGTTCCTGTCACAAAATGATTTTCAATTCCTGCTTCTTTTAATAATTGATAAGTTAATAGTGCGTAACCTTGGCAAACCGCAGAACGATTTACAAGTGCTTCATATGCTGTGTAAGCTTTATAAGACGTATCATAAGAAACATGCTTTACTACGTAATCATGAATCGCCTTCACTTT
This sequence comes from Bacillus cereus group sp. BfR-BA-01356, assembly GCF_022663635.1. Taxonomy (NCBI): domain Bacteria; kingdom Bacillati; phylum Bacillota; class Bacilli; order Caryophanales; family Bacillaceae; genus Bacillus; species Bacillus cereus group sp. BfR-BA-01356. The sequence goes on from NZ_JAKUFX010000023.1 coordinate 39,266, forward strand.
TTCGTGATCATCCATTCCAACTTGAGTAATAGAAGAAACGATTGCTTTCGCTTGTTTCATGACATATTCCGTCTGTTCTTTCGTTTCACGATATGTAATCTTAAGCGTAAACGTATAATTTCCAGGTGATCCAGAAAGTCCATATGAAACATTCGATCTATTATTATTTGTATACTCATTTTTACTTGCAACTTCTTTATATGCGTTAAAAAGTGTATTCATCACTTCTTCTGTATTATTATTTTTCGTTTTATATGGAAGTGTAATATTTGTCTCGTATGTATTAATACGCTTTTGTACTTCCTCTTTAAAAGCTGTTAATAATGCCGCATCTCCTGTGTCTTTCACATCGGCATTTTTATATTTCAAAGTTTTATATAAAAACTGCGCATACTGTTCACGTGTTACTGTGCCATACGGTTCAAAATTCCCGTTCCCTGTGCCATCTGCGATTCCATTTGACTGCACCGCACTAATTGCATTTTCTGCCCAAAATGGATTTGGAACATCCTTAAAGGTATGTTTTTGTTTTGCCGCAAGATGGAAAGCATTTGTAAGAATTTGTGCCATTTCCGCACGACTCACAGAAGCTTTCGGTCTAAATTGGCCATTTTCATCACCTTTAAAAACTCCTAAATTCGTTAAAGTTAACACCTCTTCTGGGAACATTGTAGAACTTTGATTAATATCACCGTAAGGATTTTTAAACGTAGATCCATCCTTTAATACGTAACGAGTTCCACCATTACTAAACGAACCGCCTTGTTTATTTGGTACTAACACTCGATAAATTAAAGCCGCAACTTGCTCCCTTGTCGCAACATCTCCAAAACCAAATATCCCATTTCCATAACCGGAAATAATATTCTTACTCGCTAAATCTTTAATCGCAGGATATGACCAATGTGATGTCGGCACATCAGAAAAAACACCCACTTCAGCAGCTTTTACATCGCTGCCATTTGTATATAACAACGCACCACCAATCAGTGATAATGATGTAATTGATTTTAATAGTTTTGTATACATAATGTCTTCTCCCAATACGCTCTCTATTTTTGTTGGTTTATGTCAAAAAATCTAAAAATATGACAAAATATATTATACAATTAAAAGTTTTTGAGGGATATATTGAATTTTAAAATATGCAAAAATTCATATTAATATATTTTTCCGTATTAATATTATGTTGTTTTGCTTGTGAATATATATAAGTAGTCAAGTCAACACAAATAATAAAAAGACAGCTATCCATAGATAGCTGTCTTTTTATTGAATCCAATTTAATTATTTTGAAAATCTAGCATACCCCAAGAAGTGCTTTTGAGTGTATGAACTATTTATCTTACTTTTAATTACACCTGTTGTTTCGTCAGCAGCATGAATATATTCACCATTCCCTAAATATATTCCTAAATGAGAAGGACCCGCTTTATATGTATTCTGTAAGAATACTAAATCTCCTGGTTGAGGATCACTTATTTTTGTAACCATTCCCCAGTATCCTGCAACACTTGTTCTCACAATGTTATATCCATTATTTTTAAATACGTAATAAATAAAGCCACTACAATCAAATCCATTTGGTCCTGTCCCAGCTTCAACATACGGCTTTCCAAGTTGTTTTAAAGCTAAATCAATTACTCCAGAAGAACCAGAATCTGTTTGGTTTAGGTTCATCCACTTGTCGCCTTCCCATGTTTTAATCTTCAACCATCCACTAGTTGTCCCATCTATTACTCTAAAATTCTGCGGACTATATAATGCTCCAGCGTTTGCTTTGCCTGAACTAAATGAAGGCTCGTTATACGCATAGAATGCTTTTTCTATGAACCTTTCTTCTCCATCTAGATTCAGCCATTTCTCGCCTTCCCATGTTTTAACCTTTAACCATCCATTAGGTGTCCCATCCACAACTCTAAAATTCTGCGGATTATATAATGCTCCAGCGTTTGCTTTTCCTGCATTAAATGAAGCTTCGTTATACGCATAGAATGCTTTGTTTATGAATCTTTCTTCTCCATCTGGATTGATCCACTTATAACCTTCATAAGTACTTACCTTCATCCAGCCATTTTCTTTTTTTTCTACTACTCCCCAATTTTGTGGGTTAAATGGTGCTCCATAATTTGCTTTCTGTGCATTAAATGAAGGCTCATTATATGCATAAATCGTTTTGTTGACGGTAATTTGTTCAGCCGCAGGATTCATCCATTTTTCGCCTTCCCACGTCTTAAATTTAAGCCAACCATCTGTTGTTCCATCTACTATTCTAAATGTTTGTCGCCCGTACTTCGCTCCAGCATTCGCAACCTTTGATGAGAGAGAAGGTTCATCATATGCATAGAAATCTCCCATGACACGTTCTTCCCCATTCAAGTTAATCCAAACTGGACCTTCCCATGTTTCAATCTTCCACCAGCCATTATCTCTTTTTTCCATGACTCCTACATTTTGAGCACCATACTCTGATCCGCCATTTGTTTTAGCTGAATTAAAAGATGGTTCTTTATACCCATAGAATGATTGATTCACGTATTCTGAACTATTAGCAGCGTGAGTTACCATACTGAATGTCGAGATAGATAGAATAAAAAACAATAAGATTCCTATACTTTTCTTAAACATAAAAATATCCTCCCTTTTATTTTGTCTAATATATAATTTTCGAAGCAAAGAATAGATATATCCTATTTCATTATTTTAATTCTCACTTTTTTACGTCCCCATTCACGTGCTTGCTTTTCTGTAGGAAACAGAACATCAATTTTATTGCCTTTAATAGCCCCACCTGTATCTCCAGCAATTGCATCACCGTATCCTTCAACCCAAACTTTCGTTCCTAGTTTAATAACTTTAGGATCAACTGCAATTAACTTGATGTTAGGATTTTTTCCTATGTCTATTCCAGACGCCGTAATCCTTTCATTTGGTGGACTACCTTCTACACTATATGCAGTAGCTTCCACGTAGAATTCTACGCCTGTATCTTCCGCATTTAAATTCATCCACTTGTCGCCTTCCCATGTTTTAATCTTCAACCACCCACTAGTTGTCCCATCTACAACTCTAAAATTCTGCGGACTATATAATGCTCCAGCGTTTGCTTTGCCTGAGCTAAATGAAGGCTCGTTATACGCATAGAATGATTTGTTTATGAATCTTTCTTCTCCATCTAGATTCAGCCATTTCTCGCCTTCCCATGTTTTAACCTTCAACCATCCATTAGGTGTTCCATCCACAACTCTAAAATTTTGTGGACTATATAATGCTCCAGCGTTTGCTTTAGCTGCATTAAATGAAGCTTCGTTATACGCATAGAATGATTTGTTTATGAACCTTTCTTCTCCATCTGGATTGATCCACTTATAACCTTCATAAGTACTTACTTTCATCCAGCCATTTTCTTTTTTTTCTACTACTCCCCAATTTTGCGGGTTAAATGGTGCTTCATAATTTGCTTTCTGTGCATTAAATGAAGGTTCATTATACGCATAGATTGTTTTGTTGACAGTAATTTGTTCAGCCGTAGGATTCATCCACTTGTCGCCTTCCCACGTCTTAAATTTTAGCCAACCATCTGTTGTTCCATCTACTATTCTAAATGTCTGTCGCCCGTACTTCGCTCCAGCATTCGCAACCTTTGATGAGAAAGAAGGTTCATCATATGCATAGAAATCTCCCATGGCACGTTCTTCCCCATTTAAGTTAATCCAAACTGGACCTTCCCATGTTTCAATCTTCCACCAACCATTATCTCTTTTTTCCACGACTCCTACATTTTGAGCACCATACTCTGATCCGCCATTTGTTTTAACTGAATTAAAAGATGGCTCCTTATACCCATAGAATGATTGATTCACATATTCTGAACTACTAGCAGCGTGAGTTACTATACTAAATGTAGAAATAGATAAAATGAAAATTAATAGCAATGATACGCCTTTTTTAAACATATAAACTTTTCACCTCTTCCTTTTTTTAACAGTATATTACCATAAGTACATTAACATAAATTTCTTTATTTATCTATAATTTACCATATTAATTGGTAAACAATTTAGATTATTATATTTCTTTTAAACCCTCTCTATTCAAGGCATAATTGGGTTCAATGTAATATGAAATACAAGATATGCAATATTGCATATCTTGTATTTTTTATATTAAATTATTAATCTATTCCTTTCTTATACAAAAGTATCTAATTTTTGCTAGTTTCTCTTCTTTTTAAAATAACTATTTAGAGATAGTTTTATTAAATTTTTCACTACTAGTCACAAAAATATCTTATAATCTTTATATAATAAATTAATGTATTAGGGGTAGATAAAATGCCAGTTACACTCGAACTTATTCTTTTCATTCTTATAGCAATTAGTGCTGTTGGCTATTTAATAAAAGAATTTCAAAAAACTAGGAAACGAACACTTGGAATTTCACTAGAATTTTTAGTTCTTTTCTGGTCAATATGGAGAATATCAACTATCATAATCTAATTTATAAAACATGAATTCCTTCGAATGAAGTGAAACTCTAATCAGCGGGGTTATAGGATAAATTTACCAGTATTTTTACCACAACATCCATGTTAAAATCCCTTGTGAGTACGACATAACTCGACCTTATGAAGCTCCGCAGCTTTTATCGCGGAGCTTTTTTTATTTAAAATAACTATTTTGTTCACTTTTTTGATACATTTACGAAACATTCATATGTTACGTTATATAAGTCCTTTTTTAAATCTTATTCATTCTAGCAAAAAGTCCTAGTCCCCCTAGGGCTTTTTGCATTCAAACAATGAGTTGTATTTTTTCTCAATAACCGAAACTACTTAAGGTGGTAAAATAATAATTGGACTGGCATCCAATACCATATTACAATGGAGCAAATCGCAAGAAGGCACCTTAGGGTGTCTTTTTTGTACATAAAAAAATCTCACCATCTTATAGAAACGATAAGCCCTTTAAAACAATAATTGCAACTATATTAATTTTACATTACATTAAGGTTAGAGAATGTTCTTATTTTAATAAAGTGCTAAATAGTAGGTGGAAAAATGGAATTTAACGATTTGGGTATTACCATTAAAGAACTTAGAATCAAAAAAATATATCACAATCCGAATTATGTCATGGAATATGTTCACAAAGTCAAATTAGCAAGATTGAAAAAGGTATGATTTATCCATCTAGTATATTGTTATATCAATTATCAGAAAGACTTGGTATTGACCCAAATAATATATTTGCACTAACTCAAAACAAAAGATTAAAATATGTAGAAAATGTAAAATACGTAATAAAAGATTGCTTAAAGCAAAAACAATATAAAGAACTTTATGAAATAGTAAAAAAAGAGAAAAACTTAAATAATTTTCAAACAAAAGATGAGAAACAATTTCTAATGTGGCATGAAGCAATTGCTGTATTTATGGTGGATAAATCAATAAAAACTGCTTTAGATTTTTTAAATCATGCATTAAAACTGACTTTAACTAATTCTGATTTTTTATCAGAAAGAGAAATAGATATTATGCAAACAATGGCTATATTTTATGCAGAAAATAAAGAATATGAAAAAAGTATTAATATATTCAAAAGATGTTTAACTAATTTTAATAAATTAGATTTTCCTAGAGATAAAGAAATTAAATTAAAACTCATGTTAAATTTAGCAAAATGTTTCGACTTCACATATCAATATGAAGAGGCAATAAAGTACATTGATAAGGGTATCAAATTAGCAATTAATCTACATACTTTATACCTACTAGGTGAACTATTCTATTTAAAAGGTCAGTGTTTATTAAAAATGAAACAACATAATGTAGAAGATGTTATTTATAACTGGAAAAAAGCATTATTTATATTTGAACTAACAGAAAAAGAATATTATACAAAAGTGATACCAGATGAACTTATTGAATTACAAAATAAAAAACACTCATAATTTCATAAAAACTACTTACAAATCCTATAGAAAAAATCCTTATAGCTTTTAAACTTAGATCGATAATATTAAAATAATTTAAGCCGGCGGAAGGCACCTTTAGGTGTCTTTTTTTTATTTTTACAAGGACCTGCTCAATTAATTCTTAAAAACATAATAGGGAATATTGTTTTATTTATCTCATTTTCATTCATGCTATATATAAAATTCGTTAATAAACCCACCTCAAATACTAGTTCCTTTTATAAGCCGTTTTTTTGATGTAGATGACATTATTCTCAATACAATAGAATGAATTATTGGAACATACTTAGCAATATATATCAAAAAAACATAAAAAAAAACCCTTCACCTTAAGGTAGAAGGGATCTTCAAATTTCCGTAAAGATAACCCAAAGCGTATGTGCACCTGCATCTGGATATCCTAAACTTCTTTCGCCAACTACCGCTCCTCTGCCGAACAATCTTTCACCGATAGATTGTATGCCGTGAAGTGCTACTTGTAACATTTCAATTCAGATATACGACAGTAAAGAATACATCATTACAGTGTCAGCAAGAAAAAGTGTATTCTGCATTTCTGAAAACAGTAGATGGCAGATTATGACCTACTGAATCTGCTAAGAAAGAATATACAAGAACATCCTTAACATCCTCTCTATTTCCACTAATGATGACATCAAGGAAATCTTCTACTTGAAATTCTGGAGTAAACAACACAATCTTAGTTGTTCTATTTGGTTCTAAAGAAACAAAAGTACGAGAGATTTCAACTAATTCATTTTGAGTTGGGAAAAAAGTGTTTCGACTTCTCTTAACAGTTACCGTTACATTACTAGTATGGCAACGTGAATCATTGTTTAACATAATGTTGAGAGCAGTTGGAATAATCCCATTTTCAGAGACTGGAACTCGAAACACTCCAGTAGATTTATGAGCCATATAATCACATCCTTTCAAAATAAAATATATTTACAATATATTAGATGCAAAAAACGTTCATTTTGATATGGACAAATTACATGATTAATATATCTATAATAACCCTCGGTATTACTAAGCCAATGTTTTAAAAGATTAACAAATATCGCGAGAACCAATCAAATGTATATTAAAAGTAAAAAGAATAAGTTGTCTAAAAGACCCCCTATTTTGAGCCAATAATGAGACATTATGTTAATCTTATATGTATAGCTGCACAAAATTTAGAAACTTAAGGAGACAGATAAATTTTATGAGAAAATTATCTATATTACTTACTTTCATTCTAGTATTAGTCAGTGTTACGGCTGCTTGCACACAAGATAAAACAGATAGTGCCGTTGAAAATGGTCCAATAGAAGAACCAACCGCAAAAAATGAAAATGAAGAATTAATAAATTTTGAAGAAAAAGAAGATATGAGCCGCTTGGAACAAGGTATTTTATTAGTTGGTGAGAGTGTTAAGGGAGGCTATTACTTGACCGCTGTTCAAAGTGCCTATTTAAATGCTAGCAACAATTCCGTCATTGTTAATGTCTCTGTAAAAAATGTACGAGGTCAAACGATTGGACTATCAGAATTAAAATATAACTTAAAAGATGAAAAAGATGGAAAGATTTATAAAGGAAAGGTGCTTGATCAAAACCCTTCTGATATACAAGTTAAACCAAATGAAACGGTAGAATTGAAAATAGCTTTTGAAGTACCACGTACCGCAGATGAATATATGTTTTATATTGAAAGCTCTTTAGACCCTCTACAAACATACTGGAAAATTGATAAGCTGCAATCACAAACAAACTAAGTCTAAAATAAGCAAAAAACAATAAAAAATTTAATATATATACAAATGAATACTATATAAACGTAAGACCATCGATTTAATGAATCGTTGGCCTTTTTCAAAAAATGCCCCATTAAAAACTAAGAGATAAAAAAGAACTAATCTCGAGAAGAGATTAGCTCAATATATCCAAAGCTATTATGGTACATAGTTTTATGAGCAAACGTTATATAATGTTGTATGGGATACATAACCTGTCATCCCTTTATATGTAACTTTTAACCACTGTTTAGAATTACTGTAATGACCTTGAACATATTCACCAGTTACCCATGTTCCAGTAATTTTCGTACCATCATTAAATGTATGTAAGACAGGTGAATCGACAGTATAACCACTGCGCATCTTTGCACCATATACACCTACCGTACCTCCCTTTGCACAAGCTGCTACTACATTTTGATTTTCAGTAGCATTCGTAGCCGCGAAAGCAGAGCCGTTAAATGTAAATAAAGTAAATATAAAAGCTGTTAGTACTGTACAAATAGATAAACGACGTAACAAAATAAATTCCCCCTTTTTTTATAATTTACTTCTTCACAAATGATTATCTTAAATATTCTAACTATTTTCAATATATTAATGTTGAGAAATATTAGTTGTATTTTTGAAATAAGATTTTATCAAAAATAGTAACAAACTCATATTTTACTGAGAAAGAACCGAAAGAAGTCTTCTACATATCAACTATATAAAAATCCCTCCACCTTAAGGCAGAGGGACTTTCCAATTCCTATTTCAAACTACCCGCAATCTCCGTAAAGATAACCCCAAGTGCATGTGCACCTGCATCTGGATATCCTAAGCTTCTTTCGCCAACTGTACCAGCGCGGCCCATGCGAGCTACGATTTCTTTCGTGTACTCTGCTCCTTTGACCGCTGCTTCTGCTCCTTTTTCAAAGGCAGTTTTTACGTCTACTTCGTTTGAGGCGCTATCTAACCAAGAATCTACACATGGAGCAAGTGCGTCAACAAGTGTTTTGTCACCAACTACTGCTCCTCTGCCGAATGATCTTTCACCGATCGATTGGATGCCTTGCAATGCTGCTTGCAGCATTTCAGCGAATTCTTTCACTGTTAACTCACGCTTCTCGCCTGCTGCTTTACTAGCTGCGCGGAATGCTCCGCCCCAAATTGGACCAGAAGCGCCGCCGCAATGTTCCATAATAATCATCGAACAACCGTCAAGGAATGATCCGATCGTTACGTTCTCTTGATCTACAATCGAATGCCACTCACGTTTTAATTGCTTAAATCCTTTTGCTACACTCATTCCGAAGTCGCCGTCACCAGCATGCGTATCTAGCTCACAGAACGGTACTTCATTTTTAATAATAATATCGCTCATTTTATCAACGAGATAAATCATGTTGTTTAATGTGATAACATTATTTTTTATCACAGCGTGTTCTTCCGCCGTTTCTAGTTCAAATGAAACTTCCTTCTCTTCTGTCTCTTCAAGTACATTTACGTACTCTACACTTTCAACTGGACCGTCTACTTTAAACGCTGGTGTATTACATTCTTTTGATAGTAATGTTTTTAGCTCTTCATCTAACTTCATTACCGTTAAAGACATACCAGCCATATCGATACTCGTCATATAGTTGCCGACGAATACTCTATTAATTTTAATGTTTCTAGCAGCTAATTCTCGCGTCACTGCATTGTTAAATAAGTAAAGTTCCTGCAGTGGTGTTCCGCCAAAACCGTTAACTAGAAGTGCGATTTCCTCGCCATCTTTTACTCCTAAATCTTTCATTAAATCATTTGTCATACGGTTAGCTAGTTCATCTGCTGACAGCATTTTTTCACGCTTAATTCCTGGTTCGCCGTGAATACCTACGCCGTATTCCATTTCATCTTCCGCAAGTGTGAAAGTAGGTGATCCGCTCGCTGGAACTGTACAAGACGTTAACGCTAAACCGATTGTGCGCACGTTAGCCGCTGCTTTTTCTGCTACAGCTTTCACCGCTCCTAAATCCATACCTTCTTCCGCTGCTGCGCCGGCAATTTTATGAACTAAAATAACGCCCGCAACGCCGCGGCGTCCTACTGTATATAGGCTATCTTCTACCGCAATATCATCGTCCACCTTTACGTAGTCGACTTCAATTCCATCTTCCGTCGCTAAATGCGCACCGTTTTTGAAATTCATAATATCGCCGCTATAATTTTTAATAATTAATAACGTACCTTTTTTACTAGCTGTCTCTTTAATCGCTTGGTATACCTGAATTTGTGAAGGTGACGCAAACACATCTCCGCACACTGCCGCATCTAACATTCCTTTTCCGACTAATCCTGCATGTGCCGGCTCGTGACCACTACCGCCTCCACTAATTAACGTTACTTTATTTTCGTTCATTTCTTTCTTCTTAATTACTTTATATTTTTTCAAAAGCTCAAGCTCTGGATGAGCCATAACCATTCCGTTACACATTTCCATTACTAATGTTTCTGGTTTGTTTATAATCTTTTTCATTGTAGTTCTCCCTCAATTCCTTTAATATATTGTGATATATTTGAAATCTTCTTCTTACTACTCATGTTAAAATGAAAGCGTTTTATAGTAAACGGACAAAATGGACAATCTGTCTAAAGACACCGCTCTCATTTATAGATAGGATTTTTATATTACTAACATTCTAGGGATGATTCAGATGACCTCTTCTATAATTTCTAAAAAGATAATCGCGAACTCATTGAAATATTTAATGGAAACAGAGTCGTTTCATAAAATATCAGTGAGCGATATTATGTTACACTTTCAAATGCGTAGGCAAACTTTTTATTATCATTTTAAAGATAAATTTGAACTACTAAGCTGGATTTATAGAGAAGAAACGAAAGAAAATATTATAGACTTTCTCGATTATGAAAAATGGGAAAACATTTTCGATTTATTATTTGATTACTTTTATGAAAATCAAAAATTTTACCGAAATGCTTTTAAAGTCATTGAGCAAAACTCGTTTAATCACTATTTATTTGAGCATACGAAAAACTTATATATGAAGATTATTGATGAATTATCCGTGAGCTGTGGATTCAGCCTTTCTGATGAGACAAAAAATACGATTGCCTCTTTTTATAGTCACGGCTTCGTTGGAACGATAAAAGATTGGATTGAAAGTAAATGCGAAGTAAACCCGTCCATTATGTCTTCTCTCATGAAAAATATGATAAACAATCAATTACTACTATTACTTGAGCAATCAGCAAAGTAATTAAAGGGTGGCAAAAGCAATGAAAAAGATTATGAATGATGTACAAAATATCGTTCAAGATATGCTGCACGGCTTTTATTTTGAACATAATGACAAAGTAAATTACGACGAAACAAATAACATCATTTATGTAAAAGATATCGAAAAACTGGAGCAAGACGTCGCTATAATAAGCGGCGGTGGTAGCGGACATGAACCTGCTGATATTGGTTATGTAGGAAAAGGTATGCTTACAGCGGCAGTAAACGGCAATATTTTCACTCCGCCTACAGTGGAACAAATTGTAGCGGCAACTCGCCTTATGCCAAAAGATAAAAGTATACTATTCATCATTAAAAACTTTAAAGATGACGTTGAGAACTTTCTTGCGGCTGAGCAGATCGCTAAAGAAGAAGGAAGAAAAATTGACCATATTATCGTAAATGACGACGTTTCAATTGAAGATGATGCTTCTTTTAATAAAAGAAGACGCGGCGTAGCTGGTACTGTTTTCGTTCAAAAAATACTTGGTGTGGCCGCTCTTGAAGGCCATTCTCTAGAAGAACTAACAACACTTGGCCGCTCTATCACTGAAAACTTACACACATTAGGAGTTGCCCTTTCCCCTGCCAACGATCCAGTAAAAGGAAAAGCTTCATTCACATTAAATGACGATGAAGTGTTTTATGGCGTCGGCATCCATGGCGAAAAAGGTTACCGTAAAGAAGCACTATCCTCTTCTGAAATATTAGCGATCGAACTAATGAACAAACTAAAAAGCATTTATCGCTGGAGAAAAGGAGACAACTTCGCTATCCTCATTAATGGACTCGGCGCAACTCCATTAATGGAACAATACATTTTCGCAAACGACATTCGCCGTTTGTGTGAACTTGAAGGATTGCAAGTGGCATTCGTAAAGATTGGTACGCTGTTAACTTCTTTAGATATGAAGGGTGTTTCGCTTAGTTTGCTTAAAGTAGAGGATTTGGATTGGGTGAAGTGGTTGAAGGCGGATGTTAGAGTGGGTAATTGGTAAGTAAAAATTATGATGATAAAAGCCTTTAACTATAACAAGTTAAAGGCTTTTTGCAAATTGAAATATCGCTCGAGCGTTCAAAAGAAATTCGTAATTACCTCACTGAATGATTACAGGTCTTCCAAATAAAGCTGGATGATAAATTAACATCGCCCCTACAAATGAACACACTAAACAAAAAATAGCCTCGTATTTTATAACTAGAGAAGAGTTTGTATCCAGCTTTTTTTCCTCTCTTTTATATATCATTTTAAATAATGCTTTATATAATAAATACCCAATAATCGCCCCGAGGGTGTTCGTAAATAAATCATCAATATCTGTAATTCTATTATTTAGTAATTGATTTAACTCAATAGCCAATGAAAAAAAGAATCCCGCGCATACCGTGTTTTTCATTTTTCTAAACTGAGGCCAAATAGTCGGTAATAAAAAACCTAATGGCATAAACAGTACAATATTTAAAAGATACGTCGTACTACCTGCCGTATCAAATAGAGTCAAGTTGATTTGATTTACACGAATCCACGTTTCATATCTACTTATATCCCATACAGTCGCGATTTGCGTCACCTTATACACTAGCGAAAGATAGAACAGAAAAACATACACCCACAAAAAATGCAGAATAGATATAGTTCTTTTCGCTTTAAAATAAAATCCAATTTGAAACACAACACAAAACATAATAGTAAAAAAATAAGTATACAAATAACTCATCAAAACTCCTGTATGCATGTGGAATCCCCTAACTTTACATTTTCATCTATTATTTAGAACATAGTTTAAGAATCGGTACTTTGTTCATATATTTAATCTTCTACTTTGTCTTCGAACATAGGGAATATATTAAAAATAAAAAATCCCCACTTCTTCATTTTCAGTCTCCTCCTTGATGTAACTTGTTTATAGGATAGGAAAAACTTTTAAAATAAAAAGTGGGGTAAATATAAAATTTTTCTTAAATTTTATGTTAGTTTTTATTATTACTCTAATTACTAATCCGCTATTCGTTGTTAGGCAACAGTATGCTTAAACTTAGTTTTCACTTTACTCCTTCTCATCCCTCATACTGTAATACCCCAAATTAATAATAACCAAGAAATACCCACTCATAATTCCAGCAGCAAATGTCCACATGAATTCATGGTGTTCAATTTCATACATAATAATTGCGCCGAGAATTGCGGCTGCGAACCGGTTCATCATTCCGAGCATCGGTGCTTTTTCTTTTTTTACAATGCTATCTCCGAACTTTTCAATACGTCTTCCTAAAATCCAGGCGCAGTACATACTTACTAAAAGGCCAATGCTTATCCCTACGAACTGTGCTGAAAAAGGTGTCACAAGCCATCCCAATAACATTACGCCTAGCAAACAATACATTTGTATGTTGAACGATCTTAATGCCATACGAATCATGTTATTCTCCTTTATCTTTCTCATTGTAATTCCGTATCATCAATCCAATCTCCCAGGCTTCAAGCTTTCAGCTATATCTTTTTTAAAATGAGGGAATTTGATTTTGCTCACCATTAAATAAGCGAGTACGCATGTACCAAACGCCACAGAAACTGGATTCTTTAAAAAACATAAAATGAGGAGACACATTGCCGCGAATGGGATTGGCATGCCGATAAAGGTCGGGAGTTTGCTTTGCTGCGTGTTAAATCTCGCAAGCCGAAGCATTCCGCAAATACTATAAGCAAGCGCACATATCATCCCGATAGACTGCAAATCTTTTAACGCGACACTATATGCAAGAATAGACGGTGCCACACCAAAAGTAACTAAATCCGCAAATGAGTCCAACTCTCCACCAATTTCCGAAACAGAATCAAGTTTCCGAGCGACCATACCATCTAAAAAGTCAAACAACATACCCGTAATAATAAAAACTGCTCCCAAATAAATATCGTGAACGAAAACAGCGTAAATAGCTAAAAGTCCACATACAAAATTTGCTATCGTAATCATATTTGGTATGTAACTCATAACACGCTTCTCCTCCTTTCTACTAATTGCTTCATCTACGTTCTTACTCATTACAATTAAGATCCTTCTGTTTTTCTTCCAATATCACTTTATTTATTTTCGTTAACGTCTCGGTCATTTGCTCAAGGGCATTTATATCGATTTTAGAAAAATATTTCTCAATTAATACATCATCTAACTCAGACAACCGCTCTATATACTTACTACCGTTTGGACCAAGTGTAAGAAAATACTCCCGTTTATTATTAGGGTTTACTTGTTTTGAAATCATCTTCTGTTTCTCCAATTTAGATAAAACTTGGCTAACGGCACTTTTGGATACATTAAAGGTAGTCGCAATGTGATTTGCTGTCGTGTTTTCATTTAAATTAATATGAAATAGCATGCTCTCTTGCTGTCCTGTAAGACCGAACTCATCTTTTAACTCCTGGAATAGTAAAATGTAGAATTCATTATAAGCTCGGTTCATTTCATTAATTACTTCTTTATACGTTCTAGTCATAGCGTTATTCCTCCATGCTTTTATTTCGTTTCGTTTAATAGTTAAGTTTACTTAACTTAACTATAGTATACCGTTATGTTCGTGTAAAGGGAAATATAACGCTACACTTTACTCACAATGATACAAAAAAGAAGACACTCTTCTAAAACAAGTTAAGTCCCTTCTTCCTCACTGCTTCCTTCATCCAAATACCCAATTAATCGTTCTGAATAATCAAAAAGAAAATCAATTAAATTCCATATAGACCCATTACTGGTTAAAATGTTATAATGGAATTACCCTACATAGTTACTCATAGCCAGACTGAGGAACTAGCGTCTTATTAAGTAATGCGCATAACTAAAATAAAAAAGACACTTTACGGTGTCTTTTTTATTTATATTCATTGCAATTATCTCTTTTATAAACAAACTCTATCAAACAGTAAAGGAGACTAACAGATGGAACATCCTGTTGCAAGAGAATTACGTTTTATACGGGTATGTCTTATCATTTTGATTATTGTCATTGCATTCTGGGATCGTGAGAAAACTGTGGAAATTACTGATCACGGTAGCGATCCTATCTTAAACACCAGCAATATGACCCAAGTTGGTGAGAATACATTTGCATACAAAGATGAATCGAATCAAATTAAAATATTTAAGTTTAATCCAGATACAAATGAAATAAAATTAATAAAAGAGTTTTATGCTAACGAATATTAATTACATGAATTAAATAATTCAAATCTGTAGAAGACACTTTAAAGTGTCTTTTCTTTATGAACTACAAAGTATGAGGCCCCAAGCCATTAGCTGCAATTACGACTAAGGCTTTTACTATATAAAAAATAAAACATAGTAAGAATAGAATACTCACTTAAATTTTTTTTCACTTCACAAACTACATCCAAAAAGTTGGATAACTTCTTTTACTACTCATATTATTAATGAATAAAGCAATAACTACAATAACAACGGAGCCAATTAAAACTGGTGTTACTAAATAACTCCAACTATTTGCCCCTAAAATAACGATAATCGGATCGGCGCCTGCCGGAGGGTGCGTCGTTCTCGTTAACATCATAACGGCTATTGACATCCCCACCGCTAAAGCAATTGTCCAATATTCATTCCCAAACAAATGATATATTGATAGACCAATGAAAGTTGAAATCAAATGTCCTCCAATAATATTACGCGGCTGAGATAATGGCGCATTCCAAACTCCAAACGCTAATACACAACTCGCACCAAATGGAGCCATTAATAATTCTGTAGAGGTTATGCTCGTTAAATATGTTAAGGTAAGAATTGTTAAAAATCCCCCTAGTAGTCCCGTTAAAGAGTCCTTTACATTTACTTGTAATGGACTTCTTCCTTTCCCTTTCATTTTTGTAAAATATCGTACACTTATTGGTTGAGGGTCTTTTTGCTTAGTTGCTGTTATATTATTCATCGTTCTCCTCCTTTATTTACCAACCATTATAACTCGGCAATAACTAACCTGTAAATATTAATTTTAGAGGTTAGTTATAGAATGCAAAAAAAGAATCAACTATTATAAGTTGATTCTCTAAACTTCCTCAAATTTTCGATCCTGAAATTTTGCTACCTTTTTCCGGTTCCCACATATTTTCATAGAACACCATTTTCGTTTCCCACTCTTATCTATAAATAATAAAACACATTCAGGATTTGAACACCTTTTAAGGGAAATCAGCTTATTTTCTGCTATTAAGGTTAAAGCATCAAATGCAATTAACGATGCGAGTACATCCTCGATTTCTCCAACCGGGATAGATACTAGCTGTTGTTCAATGATTTTATATGTAAATGGTGCCTTCTCAATTTGTTTTTCTAAATACGTAATAAAATCATTAGAAATTTTTTGCTGATCAGCAATTGCCTCAAACTGTTTTCTCAGTACTTCTCTTATTTCTAATATACTAGATGTAACTTGATTCATTCGCTTCTGAATTCCTATAAGTGTTTTTTCATTCCAAAAAGGAAGATTAACCTTTATTACATATAACCATTCTAATACATCTTCATCTGTTATTAATAAATCATAACGTTGTCCACGCCTAACTAGCTCTGTATTTACTAAATCTAATGAGAGATTTCCAGATATAAGCGGGAATTGTTTTTTGTCCTGCATGTACTCATCACCTTCTCTTTAAATAATCATATTCCAAATTAATACAGCAGTGCAACTTTTTTATAAACTAAAAAGTATGAAGATCAAAGCCTTTAGCCATAATTACGACTAAAGGCTTTTTGTATGTAAGTAAATGAAAAAGGAGCTAATTTTATGGAACATAATAAAAATGGAATACTTGCTTTAATTGTTTTATTTGTAGGACTAGCATTTTTTGTCAGTGGAATGGTTTATCATTTATGGGGCTCATTTTAATTTCAAATTTTAGACAGATAAATAATTCGACTCAGAGAAATGCGCATTTTTCCCCTTTTCCTTCCAAAATTAATATAATAAGATATAAAATGTAATACATATACAAATATATATAGCACTCATTAAAAGTGCTTCTATTTTGGAAGGAAGAAACAAACGATGAACAAAAAGTTATTAGCATCATTATTATGTAGCACATTCTTGTTTGGAGTATCAGCGTGCAGTTCACATGATGCGCCTGCGAAAAATGAGCAGGCGACTTCTAAAAAAACAGAGAATGACAAACTTAGCAACAAGGATTCGCAAAAAGAACTTCCTACCAATGTAGATTCCTCTGATGTATACATGTCAATGGGATCTGCCGAGTCAATAGATGTTCTAGGGACTGGAGAAGTTAAAGCACAAGGTGTCTTTAAAGTATTAGACATCGCAGTTTATAATCGTAAAGAAGAACCCATTACACTAGATATCAACAACTTTAAATTAATTGATGGATTTGGAAGAGAATATCACATTTCCAATGAATATCAGTCAGTACTTAAAGCTGCGAATATCTCCACATTCAAATTTAATATTGTTAATCCTAATGAAAGTTCGGAAGGAAACATTGTATTTGATGTACCGAAAAACACGCAAGGATTAACTTTAAAAATTAATAATGATAAGTTAGATAAAGAACTCCAATTAAAAGTGGAATAGGCCAATAAATGCGTCTCCCTTCACATTCTCTACTAACATAAAAAAGTACAGTCTTTTGGTCATCTCCCTGTCAAGTAGACAGTAATAAAAAGAGTATTATGCCACGGCCTTTTCCCGATATTCTATCGGGGAAAGGCCGTGAAGTTTTTCTTGGAATCTTTCTGTAT